>JACDAZ010000453.1 GCA_013695175.1 Flavisolibacter sp.
GGATTTTGTAATGCTATAAGAAAAGCAGAAATAAAAAGTGAAGTAGTTAACAATCGTTTTAAAGCAAGTTATTTTAAACTACTGCCACCAGAAAAAAAGAAGGATGCAGAATGTACAATGGAGCTGTCATAGGATTTAATAAGTACCACAGTGGCAGCAATAACAGGCTTGCCATCAATGTCCTTAATATCACCTTTTATTTGCGCATGCAGATTATACCCCAAAAAGGTAAAAATTAGAAAATGAAATAAACGCATTTTAGTTGTTGGTTTAAATAGTAGTAATCAAAGGAAGGAAGCATTCATAGTAAAGGGATCTTCAGGAAGGGATTGTAAAGCTAAAAAAATATTTCAAAATCATCAATAATTATGGATTAATAGTAAAATGGTCGCTTATTTGCAGCTGCTAATGCTGGTAATTTTTCAATTCTCTTAAAATCTGTTTTGTTTAACTTCGTAATCCTTTAACCTTTTCGGAGGTAAATAATTTAAAACGAAATCTAGTATGGTTAGCTCAATTGCTACGCGGAATAATGTTCGTGTTTATGGAAAAGGAGTACAACCTATAATGTTTGCACATGGCTTTGGATGTGATCAAAACATGTGGCGCTTTATCACTCCTGCTTTTGAAAATGATTACAGGATTATTTTATTTGATTATGTGGGAGCAGGCAAATCAGATGTAAATGCTTATGAACCGGAGCGTTATGCATCACTTCATGGCTATGCCCAGGATGTACTGGAAATAATAGATTATTTAAAATTGAAGGATGTCATTTTCGTTGGGCATTCTGTAAGCTCTATGGTTGGTGTTTTATCTGCAATAGAAGAACCTTCTTATTTCAGTAAATTAATTCTTGTTGGGCCTTCTCCTTGTTATATAAATAAAGATGATTATAAAGGTGGTTTTGAGAAAAAAGATATTGAAGGTTTATTGGAAACCATGGAGAAAAATTATATAGGTTGGGCTAATTTCCTGGCACCGGCAATCATGGCAAATAAAGAAAGACCTGAATTAGGTGAAGAATTAACAGAAAGCTTTTGTTCTACCGATCCCGTTATTGCACTTCAATTTGCAGAAGCCACTTTTTTCTCCGATAACCGTGATGATTTACGTAAAATTAAAATTCCTTCGCTAATATTACAGTGTTCGGAAGATATAATTGCACCTGTTGAAGTTGGTGAATATGTACATAAAAATTTGGCGAACAGTACATTGAAAATAATGAAAGCAACTGGACATTGCCCACACATGAGTGAACCAGAAGAAACTATTTCATTGATGAAGGAATATTTATCAAATGCAACCTGATCTGTCATACCTTGATAAAGCACCATGCATTTATATTTCTGCAAAAGATGATGGAACCATTGTTGATGTAAATGAAAATACCTGTACTACACTTGGCTATACAAAAGAGCAATTACTCTCTGCAAAATTAGATTCAATATTTACACTTGCCACCCGCATTTTTCAGCAAACACATCTTTTTCCTTTATTAAAAATGCAGTCTACTGCTGCTGAACTTTTTATTACACTGCAAACAAAGGGTAATGATCATGTCCCCGTTTTATTAAATGCAGAAAGAAAAATAATAAATGAAGCTGCTGTTAATACCTATATTGGAATTGTAGTTCTTAACCGGAAAAAATTTGAAGATGAGCTGGTTGCTGCTAAAAAAGCTGCGGAATCGGCTTTACATGAAAATTCGGCATTAATACAGGCAAAAGAAGAACTGCAGGCACATGCAGAACAACTTGACCAGCAAATGCAGGTTGTAAATAAACAAAATGAAGAATTGAAACAATTTAACCGTGTAGTTACGCATGATTTACAGGAACCGCTTCGCAAGCTTTCTGTGTTTACAAATATGCTGCAGGAAAAGAAGGAGGGTGAAAGTGATAAGGTGATTCTTCAAAAGATTTTAAATGTATCAGCAAAAATGCGTTCTATTGTATCAGGACTGCAGCAATATGTTTGGTTAACAGAAACGCAAAAGAAATTGGATGAAGTGCATCTTGATAAACTACTTCTGATTACACTACAGCAATTAAAAAAAACTTATCCCGGTGTTGATATAAATCTGGAATGGGATGGATTAATTCCTTTCCTTGCCGATCACGAACAGGTATCATTACTATTTTACCACTTATTGTCAAATAGCATTCGTTTTAGAAAAGAAGAAAATAAAGTCAATGTCCTGGTTTCAAATACTATTTCTTCAAGAAATAAATTTGAAAATATTCCAGGCAGGTATTTTTATACAGATTACCTGAAATTGAAAATTAAAGATGATGGAATGGGTTTTGATCCTCAATACAGTGAGCAGGTATTTGAATTGTTTAAACGGTTAAGTGCAAAAAGCGGTCATGGTATTGGCTTATCATTATGTAAAAAAATTGCTGATAATCATAATGGTAAAATATCTATTTTCAGTAAGGAAGGGGAAGGAACTACAGTAACAGTTTTATTACCTCTTCTTAATGTTGAAGCTAAAAAGAAAGAGATTTTGCAACCTGTATAATTTGAACAAATGAAAACAGAATGTAAGTCTATTTTATATGTTGATGATGATCCCGATGACAGGGAGTTTCTTTTCAATGCTATTAAAAATATTAATCCGGATATAGAAGTGATACTGGCAGATAATGGTTTGGCAGCATTGGATTATTTGAAAAACATTAAAAATAAAAAAGATTTACCCGGACTCATTGTTTTGGATTTAAACATGCCACTCTTAGATGGTCGGGAAACATTAAAAAGAATAAAAGATGATCCTATTTTATCATCAGTTAAGGTTGTAGTATTCACAACTGGTGAAAACCCAAATGAAAAACAGTCATTTAATGAGTTGGGAATTCAATATATATCCAAACCATTCAACATTCAATTTTTGCACTCTATCGCCAACCAGATGATAGAAATTTGTGAATGATAAATTGTTTATTATTCACTTAATCTTCTCTTTAATTCTGCTTCATTTGTAAGATCAAGTCTTAAAGGAGTAATGGAAACAAAATCATTTTCAATAGCCCACCTGTCTGTTCCTTCCTCTGCGGCTCCAAGAGGTATTACGGTAAACCAGTAATGTTTTCTTCCCATTGGATCAATTGCCGGAACAATTTTATTATCATAAAGCCTTACTGACTGGGATGTCCATTTTATACCTTTTGGCTCGGGTGGAAAGTTTACATTATATAAAGCCAGTTTTTCATCTTTTAGTAATATCTCAAGTGTTTCTTCAACATAAGGTGCCAGCTTCTCAAAATCAGGGTCATCTTTTCCAACGGGAGTACTTAAAGCAATACCACGTACGCCAAGTAATACAGCCTGTTTAGCTGCAGCCAATGTTCCTGAATGCCAGATTGCATTTCCCAGGTTTGGTCCCATATTAATGCCTGAAAGAACTACATCAATTTTAGAAAGATGTATTCCCAATGCAGCGCAATCTGCCGGTGTGCCATTTACTTTAAAAGCCTGTACATCATCTAAACCAATATTTGCCTTTTTGTAGGAAATAGGTAAGTGGGCCGTAATAGCATGTGAAGCTGCCGACCTTTCAACATCCGGAGCTACAATACGAACCTTACCAAATTTGGAAGCAATTTTTGCAAGAGAGGCTAATCCCGGGCTGTAAATTCCATCATCATTAGTTATCAAAATATTCATATTATCAAAAGCAACATTTTTGTGCCACTGAAGTGGTATGCTTTTATTAACGGTACTTATTATGAAAAAGGAAATGCAGGTTGCCAGGCTGATACATAACCCCACGGCAGGAGATGAAGAACATAAAAAGGATAAATTAATTGAACTTATTGAAGCAGAAGGATTTCAATGTAGATATTCATCTACAAAGAAAAAAGATTGGGAAGAAATAGAAGATGATTTTGATTTTATAATCATTGCAGGTGGTGATGGAACTGTGCGTAAAGTGGTAAAAGAAATATTGAAAAGAGATTCTACTGAAAAAGATATTCCATTAGCTCTTTTGCCATTAGGCACTGCAAACAATTTTGCAAAAACACTTGGCATCCCTCTGGAACCAAAAAAAATAATCGCATCTCTTAAGACTTCTAAAATAAAATCTATTGATATCGGGCGTATATATAATATCGAAGAATCAAACTTTTTCCTGGAAAGTTTTGGCTTTGGTATTTTCCCCTACCTGATGCAGGTAATGAAAAAAAGAGAAGAAGAATATGATAGTCCTGAAGCGGAAGTACAGGGTGCATTAAAAAAACTTCACGAGATCATTTTAAAATATGAATCAAGAAAATGTAAACTTGAAATAGATGATACAGATCATTCAGGAGAATTTATACTGGCAGAAATAATGAATACAAAATCTATTGGTCCTAATCTGGTTTTAGCTCCTCTAAATGATCCCGGTGACGGTGAGTTGGAAGTTGTATTAATACCGGAAAAACAAAAGGAAAAATTTATTGAATGTATTTCCTGCCTTATTCAGGGTAAACAAGAAAATTTTCAGTTTTACACATTGCAGGCTAAAAAAATCAATATCAGCTGGCAGGGTACACATGCTCATGTTGATGATAAAATACTCAAGCTGGAAGAAAACAAGGAAATTAAGTTGGAAATCAAACCGGGTATTTTAAATTTTATGGTTCCGGCTGAAGAATAATTAATTTTTATTTACTGTCCTTGCAATAGTTACTTCAATTCGTTAACGACTTCAAAAACTTGTCAAAAATATTATTGTAAATCAATACGTTGTAGAGGTAGCTGTAAAATAAAGCATCTATTTCTTTGGTTAGCATACACTTAAACACTTACTTTTGCGCCTCATTAAAAAAGCCGGGGGATGGTCCGGTGCTAAACAAAAAATCATGAGCAAATTACATTTTACAACTAAACATGCCAACGCGGCTACCGTACAACGTAACTGGTACGTTGTTGATGGTACCAATCAAACCGTGGGTCGTATGTGTGCTCGTATAGCTGCGATACTTCGCGGTAAAAACAAAGCATACTACACTCCACACGTTGACTGTGGCGATTTTATTATCGTTACCAATTCAGAGAAAATTAAGTTCACAGGTAACAAAATGGATGAAAAAATTTATGACCGTTACTCAGGTTATCCGGGTGGTCGTAAAGAAGAAGTGGCTAAAGACCTTATCAAGCGTCGCCCTGAAGTGATCATTGAAAGAGCAGTTAAAGGTATGTTACCTAAAAACCGTCTTGGTCGCCAGATGTACAAAAAATTATTTGTGTATGTTGGTGATCAGCACCCTCACATTGCACAACAACCAAAAGAATTAAAATTCTAATTCTACATTTCATCCCGATAGCTATCGGGACCAAATAATTAAATAATGGAAAACCAAAAAAATAGTGTTGGTCGACGTAAAGAAGCCGTAACAAGAGTTTTCATCTCCAAAGGCAACGGCAAAATTACCATAAACGACAAAGATTATAAAAAGTACTTCCCTTTGGTTTATTTACAAAACCAGGTAGAAAGACCTTTAAAAACTATTGAAGCAACTGACAAGTTTGATATCAAGATAAATGCAACAGGTGGTGGCGTAAAAGGACAGGCTGAAGCAGCTATGCTGGGTATTGCACGAGTTTTAATTGATCTGAATCCGGATTATCGTCCTGCATTAAAAGTTGCCGGATTATTAAAAAGAGATCCACGTTCGGTTGAGCGTAAGAAATTCGGTAAAAAGAAAGCACGTAAGAGCTTCCAGTTCAGTAAACGATAATAGCCCACCCAAACCCTCCCAAAGGGAGGGCTTTTCAACCGACTGTTTGATTAAAGGGTTGAAGGGGGTGCAAAAGCAAATAAGTTCATTCAAAAGAAAAATTAAAATACAACTGCCCGGTCTCCCTTCCCTTTGGGTAGGGATAAAAGGGTGGGGCTAAAAATCTAAAAATGGAACAAAACACTTCGTTACAACAACAACTACTTGATGCAGGTGTACATTTTGG
>JACDAZ010000498.1 GCA_013695175.1 Flavisolibacter sp.
GTATCTGCATCATCATGTGATCCTTCTAATGATTGTCCTATAAATACCGCTGTTAAAGCTGTAAAAATGTAAGCCTGCAGAAAAGAAACCAATATTTCAATAAAATAAATAAAAATGGTAAACGCTATAGATATGGGTGAAAATGCCCACCCTACCCCTCTACTTAAGCTTCCGAAAATGAAAATCAAAGAAATCAGACATATGATTATTATATGTCCTGCCAGCATATTAGCAAACAAACGAATAATAAGTGAAAAGGGTTTAGTAAAAATGCTTAAAAACTCTACCAGTACAAGAATGGGTTTTACTCCCATAGGTACGGGTGGATTAAAGATATGCCCCCAGAAATGAGAATTAGTGCTAAATAATATAATGATGAATGCAATTACACCTAATACTATAGTAAAAGCAATATTGCCGGTTACATTAGCCATGCCCGGCACTAACCCAAAAATGTTATTGATTAAAATGAAAAAGAAAACTGTTAAAAGGTAAGGCATGTATTTGCGATATCTGCGACCCAGGTTTGGTTTGGCAATATCATCACGAACAAAAGTGATGATAGGCTCAACAGCATTTTGAAAACCTGAAGGTGCTGTTTTTACCCCCTGTCCCCTTTGGTATTTTTTAGCAATTGATGACATGATCAGGACCAGCAAAGTCAATGCAATCAACATTTGAACAACATTTCTCGTTAAGGAAAAATCGTATACTGTTACATTTGGATCTACAGGCTCTATGGCATTACCAACAACTTTATATCCTTCATAAGATTGATGACCATGATCAAACCTGGAGGAACTAAAAACAGATAATCCTTTCTGAGGAGAATAAAGAATTACCGGCAGGGGAAGTGTAGCATGATGAGCTTTACCATCTTTACCGGTATAGGAAAAAAAATGAAACTCATGAGCATCAAGAACGTGTCCGAATATGACTTCTTTTGCATCAAATTTATTCTTGCCTTCCTCTTCTTCAATGCCTTCTTTATGCACCCTGTCCTGGTGAGGGGTTTCTCCTGAATGCTGCTCCTGAGCTTGAACAATATAAAAAGAAAAAACGCTGAAAACCGCTACCAATAAGCTTTTAACCCATGTTGCCCGCATATTCTTCCTGAAATTTGGCGCAAAGATAAGGGAGGACGATTAAAATGAGCAGGCGATGGAGAGAATAACAGAACCACCAAACCGTTAATTTTTACCTAAGTTAAAAAACCTGGTAATTTTTAATTTGTATTTCATAAACACCTGCCCCTGCAGTTCCTTTTAAATAAATAAGACCAACTCCTTTAGCATAAAAAGCTTCCCAAGATACTGCGTCATCTGTATAGGCTGTACCAGCCAGGCTAATTTGAGGCTTGAAATTTATTTTATAAACTTCTGTAAAGGCTTTGCCTCCTAAGGTAACTGTTGCATTGGCATCAACTGCAGTAAATTGATATCGAAGTTTTGCTGCAATGCTATTGATAGTTCCGGAAAACTCAGCTGATGTCCATGTTGTTCCATTAGCCAATCCTTCTTTTAAAAAGAGAATATCCCCTGCAACATCACCATCAAATGTTACCAGGCTGAATTTATCGGCAAAAGTGTATTCAAAATAATCATTTCCAACTTTTCTATAATACGAAGAATCAAAAGGATCTGCATTATTTCTATGCTGGAAGATGCGGTATGTATTACCACTGATAGTAGCAGTGCCCACATTGGTAAGCTTTAAAGTATCAGAAGGCGAAGAAACTTCAAAATAACTCCACCAGCTATTGGGTGTTAAAGGAAAGTGATCATTATTGGGTGTGGATGGAGGTGTAGTACCTGAAACTCCAACTTTAATAGTGCAACTTGAACCTCCGGCAGTAACAGTAAACAAGGCAGAATCTGCATTTAACGGATTACCGCTGGCATTTAAACTTATAGTTTGTAAACCTGTTGTGGTTAATGTACCTGTTCCTGAAAAAGAAAATCCATTTGCTGTATTAGTTGAAATAGTATAAGAACCGGGCGATGTAACATTTAATTGAACATCAACTTTATTAGCAGACGTAAGGGCAACACCCTTAGCATAACTTCCCTGCACTACAGCATTCATACATGCCGAACCTGCAC
>JACDAZ010000499.1 GCA_013695175.1 Flavisolibacter sp.
CTGCCCATCAGGATCGGTAATTTTACCTTGAATACGTATTTGGCTAAATGCGGATAAAGCTAAAAATTGAAGGCAAGCCATCAATAATAACTTCCGCCATTTGAAAACAGTAAAATTTTGCATAATATTAGTTTTGTATAAACATGTGTAGAAAGAATAATTAAGTTAAGACAATAGATTGTATAAAAACGCTGTATGATGAAAACTTTTGATGAAACTTATTATTTAGATGATAAAAGGTTGTTTATATTCTGTAATCCCTGCTCCATCATAATACCATAAGTATTTTCATAAAATAAACTTCCAAACCTTTCCCAGGGGTACCATCTCAGGTGAAAATCCATATACCACTGCAAGGTTTTAACTTCAGAATTTGGGTGTGTATGTATCTGCCAACCATTTAATAATTTATTTTTTTCCTGCTTGCTCAGCTCCATTTGCACAAGGCTGTCTGTTGCCACCACTTCATTTATAATTAATCCTTCCTGTAAAGCACTGTGTGTTTCGGTTTTTTGAAATGCGGGATGCCAGTGTTTCCATTGAGCTGTATCGCGGATTAAAGAAAAGATCTCGTTTGTTTCAGCATCTATGTCTATAGCTTTTGATATACGTACTGTAGAAGGAATCAGTAATCCAAATAAAGTAATTAATGTAAACAGTAAAAGAATGCTAATGATGATAAACCTCAGTAGACGCATTGGTTATTTTAAAAAATTATGATTAGCGAAAGTTGATTATTTTTATAAAACGATTCAAAATATTGTCACTCCCATTTAAAGGTTTTAATAGCGATGGTATATACAATTAAACCCCAGCCTCCGAGTACAGCAAGTTGTAACCCGCAGTCACTTAGATGTGCTCCTTCAAAAGATATTTTCCGCATAGCATCATTAAAATAAGTTAATGGCATAGCATAACTTATAGGCTGCAACCATTTTGGAAATGCATCAATCGAGAAAAAAGTACCAGCCAGTAAAAATTGTGGTAAAGTGATAATATTTGCAAATGGTGGTATGGAGCTTTCATTAGTTGCCAACCCACTTATTATAAATCCAAATCCCATAAATACCAGAAGGGCAATAAAGCTCAGTATCATAATTTCAATAAAAGTGAGCCATCCGTTAATTAAGGTAAACCGGAAAGCAAAATAGCCGATACCAATTATAATAACTGCAGTCATTAATTGAAAAATAACGCGGCTTAATCCCTCACCTAATACAATATAACTTCTGCTGATGGGTGTAGCATAAAACCTTTTTAAAACCAATTGTTGTCTTAAACTAAAAAACAAAAAAGCAACACCAAATACTCCGGAACTTAATAATGAGAATCCTAATTGTCCTGGTAGAATAAAATCAATTGTCCTGTATTTTCTAACTTGTTTTACTTCAGGTTCTATACGGGCTATTGATTCTTTGTCCTGGTAAACAGATTTATTTATTTTATTGATCGTATTTTCTAATAGTGGAATAAAACTTGAGATTTTATCAGCACTTGCTGATGTGGAATTAAAATGAACAATATATTTATTTGCATTATTAATGCTTACCAGTTTTTCTATAGAAAGTGTACCTGTGATCCTGCCTTTTATAAGATCTGACTGCAAGTCTTCATCATTGCTATATTCAACAAAACGAATATTTTGGAGCAATTTTAAAGAATCAATAATTGGGTTGGCTGTGTCACTTCCCGAAGATAAATACACTTTGTAGTTTGGTCCACCACCGCTGCCAATAAAGCCAAATACCAATATAAATATTAGTGGAAAAAAAATGCTGAAAACAATTGCTGAAGGGCTTCTCAGTATTGCCCGGAGACTTGCTTTGGTTATAGCCAGCATAGCCCGGACCTGGTTGTATTTTTCTGCCATTTTAAGTGAGCCGCAAATGTAGCCCTAATTGATGAAGAATGTAAAAGGCAAACGTGTTTGTACACTGCCACATATTTCTTTAAGCTTTTTCATTTGCTGAAAAATCTGGTAATTGTCTTCGCCTAATTCAGCTTTTAGTGATGCAGCAGGTTCTGCTGTAGTTTTTCCAAGTAATTCATCTATCCAGCTTTTCTTTTCGGGGTATTCACGCAGTCTGTATTTATCTGTTTTAGCCATTCTTGCAGCACATTCAATAGCTGCCTGAGTGCTTCCAATTTTATCAACAAGTCCAAGCCTTAAAGCATCTTCGCCACTCCACACTCTTCCCTGCGCAATGCTATCAATATAATTTATATCTTTTTTTCTGCCTTCTGCAACTCTTTGCTTAAACTGCAAATAGATTCGGTCTACACTGTTTTGAATAAACTTTTTTTCAGCTTCATTTAAAGGCCTGGTTACATTTCCGGCATCAGCATAAGTTGCTGTTTTAACACCATCGAAGGTGATACCAAGTTTTTCATTAAAAAATCCCTGCATGTTGGGAACAATTCCAAATACCCCTATAGAACCTGTTATCGTATTTGAGTTTGCAAAAATACTATCAGCAGCCGATGCAATATAATATCCGCCTGATGCGGCAACATCACCAAAACTCACAACAACAGGTTTTGCTTTTCTTGCCAAACTTAATTCCCTCCAAATATTTTCACTGGCAAGTGCACTGCCACCTCCGGAGTTAATTCTAAAAACAATGGCTCTAATAGATTTGTCTAAACGTACTTTCCTGATAAGGTTTACATAATCGTCGCTGGCAATATTATCATTATTGCCTTTGCCATCTATAATATCCCCTTCAGCATATATCAATGCAATTTTATCCTTTCCAGTTTGCCTGAAATTACCTGCATCAGCATATTTTGTAACAGTAACAAAATTGAGTTTGTCTTCTTTACCAATTTTTAGCAACTCTTTTATTTCTGTTTTCAACTCGTCATCATATTTCAAACCATCAACCAGTTTATATTGAAAAGCATCTTGTGGCTGCTGAATAACTCCGGTATTAGCAAGTTGGTGTAATGTAGCAGTATCTATTTTCCTGCTTTCAGAAACTTTTTGCAGAAGAATATGATAAAGATCACCCAGCCATTCTCTTGTTTGCTCTTTATTTTCTTCAGTCATTTTAGTGGCACGTAAGGGTTCCGTCGCACTTTTATACTTACCGGCATAAAAAATCTGTGGTTCAATATTTAATTTATCCAATGTGCCTTTTACAAAAGCAAGATCTACATTCAATCCTCTCCAATCAAAAGCTCCCACAGGGTTTGCATAAACTTTATCTGCGGCAGAAGCAACAAAATATGCGCTTTGCGACATTACATCTCCATGCGCTATTATAAATTTATCAGTGTTTTTAAAATCTAATAAGGCTTCTCTTAACTCGCTGCTGGCAGCATAACCATTTGCGTTATTATTAGCTATTATATAAATACCGGAAACGTTTTTATCATCTTTTGCTTTTTTAATAAGTCTTACCACATCATACAATCCCGGAACATTGGTTGCAGAACCCGATAAAACACCCAATGGATTTTTTTGAAATCTTTCATTAAAATGTTCTGAAAGATCAAGGACCAGTACAGAACCTTTGACAACTTTAGTTTCATCTTTTGAGGTTAAGGCTGATGCCATACCCACTAATAATAAAAAACCCAATAAACCAAAAATAACAAGGGCTAAAAGAGAGGCCAGGAACATTTTTAAAAAAGTGGGCATAATAAGTTCTGCTTTAAGCAAGCGAAAATAAAAGATATTTGATGACGATTGAAACCGTTTATGGATGTTGCTTATTTATTAACAGGTGGAAACCTTGGAAATCGCTATAATAATTTAAAAGAAGCCAAGCTAAGGGTGGATCAACATTGTGGTGCTGTTTTGGCTTTTTCCGGTATTTATGAAACTGAAGCATGGGGTATTAAAGACCAGAAATCATTTTTAAACCAGGCTTTAGTGATAGAAACCGCCTATTCCGCTAAAGAATTATTAGAACAAATATTGAATATTGAAAATTCAATGGGTAGAATAAGAGAAGAAAAGTATGGCCCCAGGCTAATAGATATAGATATATTATTTTATGGAAATAAAGTAATTCATGAAGAAGGTTTACAGGTTCCTCATCCTTTTGTACATAAAAGAAGATTTGCGCTGCAATGTTTGGCAGAAATAGCTTCTGACATTGTTCATCCTGTTTTTAATAAAACGGTTCATGAACTTTTGGCAGAATGTGAAGATCCTTTAAGAGTTAAAAAGTGGGTATAAGTTCATACTACTCCTCCCTTTAATTTTATTTACTTTGCCCGCTTAAGAACTGGCTGTTGTGAAATATAGTTTTATTACCATCGAAGGAAATATTGGTGCAGGAAAGACTACACTTGCTCACTTATTATCTAAACATTATAATGCAAGGCTTATTTTGGAACAATTTGCTGATAATCCTTTTCTTCCAAAATTTTACGAAAGTCCGCAGCAGTTTGCATTTCCGCTTGAATTATTCTTTATGGCTGAACGATTCAAGCAACTAAAAGAGCTGATTCAGCAAAAAGATCTTTTTCAAAATGTAACCATTTCAGACTACCTGTTTACCAAATGCCTTTTGTTTGCCAAAGTAAATTTGCCGGATGATGAATTCAGGTTATACCAAAGGCTTTTTGAAATCATACACCAGCAGTTGGTTCAGCCGGATATTTTAATTTACCTGCATGTACCCTTAATAAAACTGCAACAAAATATTAAAAAGAGAAACAGACCTTATGAACAAAATATTCAAAATGAATATTTGTTTGACATTCAGGAAACCTATACCAATTATATTAAACAACACAATGTAAAAACCCTTTTTATTGACGCTTCCAAAGCCGATTTTCTTGGAAATGAAGAACATTTAAAAACCATTATCAATGCTTTGGATAGAGAATATCCAACTGGTCAGCACTTCATTAGTTTACCGGATTAATTTTATGGATTCCTAATTTCTTTGTTCTTTAATTTTAATTATGCTGGCAAATGTTCTGAGGTCAGGATCGCTTCGTCCTTTACTTGAAAAAGAATACAGGTATTTTATTATAGGCAGGTTTTTTTACATTATGGCGCTTCGCATGGTAGCAACTGTAGTGGCTTATAAATTATTTCAATTAACCGGATCATCCTTTGCAATTGGCCTTGCAGGATTATCAGAATTTGTTCCGGTATTTGCCCTGGCGCTTTATGCTGGTTATATCATTGACAGGTCAGATAAAAGAACACTATTGGTAAAGGGAATATTTTCTTATTCTATATGTATAGTTGCTCTTATAATTGTTACCACTCCTTATTTTGAAAGCCTGATTAACAATAAACTTCTTGAGTATTTATTTTATGTAATCATTTTTTCAACCGGTGTTATCAGGGCATTTGCAGGCCCTACATCGCATGCTATCATTGCACAATTGGTTCCCAGACCTTTATTGCCTTTTGCTGCTAACATTAGTTCAACCACCTGGCTAACAGCTTCCATTTTCGGGCATGCTTCCGCAGGTTTTTTTATTGCCTGGTTTACAGTAAACGGAACTTTTTATATAGTCCTTCTTTATATTTTAATTGCAGTGGCAGTTATATCTCGCATCTCTAAAAAACCCATTATGCAATTAAATACCACCATTCGTGCATGGGATAGTGTAAAAGAAGGTTTGCGGTATGTATATAAAAACAAGGTTTTGTTTGGCGCCTTATCATTAGACCTGTTTGCTGTTTTATTTGGAGGTGCAGTTGCTTTAATACCTGAATTTGCAGAACGTGTTTTAGGTGTGGGTCCTATAGGTTTTGGCTGGCTGAATGCAGCAATTGACATTGGGTCTTTAATGATGATCATTTTCATTACTTTTTTTCCATTAAGACAAAACCAGGGAAAAATTTTAATATTAGGAGTAACAGGGTTTGGAGTTTGTATTGTGGTATTTGGATTATCAGACGTGTACTGGATTTCTTTTGCAGCCCTTTTATTTGCCGGAATGCTGGATGGTATAAGTGTAGTAATCAGAGG
>JACDAZ010000014.1 GCA_013695175.1 Flavisolibacter sp.
GCACATCGCATTGGCTATCCCAACTCTTTTACTATCTATGATACGGATGATTCAAAAAGTGTAGTTAAGGCTGTTACACAGGAGCTACATCTTGATGTGCAACATTATAAACCCAATTTTGTTTACAACCGCATTTCAAGCGCAAAAAATGCATTAGTTGGTCCGCAGGAATATGCGAACGATTATTATATTCAGCAGGAAGATATGCGGGCAAACCGCCCTATGATTGGTCAGATCTATGACGCTTACAGCAAACGTTGTTTTAAAAACGGAGCTATGGATTTTGATGACCTCCTTTTTAAAATGTACGAACTACTAAAACATTTCCCGGAAGTATTACATAAATACCAGCACAAGTTTAAGTACATATTAATAGACGAGTACCAGGATACAAATCCAGCTCAATATGAAATAATAAAGCTGCTTGGCGCTGCACATGAAAACGTATGTGTAGTGGGTGATGATGCCCAAAGTATTTATTCTTTTCGTGGTGCTACCATTCAAAACATTCTGCAATTTCAAAAAGATTATGATGATGTAAAAGTTATAAAGCTGGAGCAGAATTACAGAAGCACACAAAATATTTTAAGTATTGCAAATGAAGTAATAAAGAACAATAAAGGACAAATTCCCAAAACATTATTTACAGAAAACGCATCAGGAGAAAAAATAAAATTGGTGCGCAGTTCAGCCGATAGTGATGAAGGAAAATTTATAGCCGATGCTATACAGGAACAAAAACTAAGAAATCATTATAAAAATAAAGAATTCGCAATTCTTTATCGCACCAATGCCCAAAGCCGTTCTTTTGAAGAAAGCCTGCGCCGGATGAACATTGCTTATACTATTTACGGAGGTATTTCTTTTTACCAGAGAAAAGAAATTAAAGACCTCCTGGGATACCTGCGAATAATAATAAATCCCAAAGATGAGGAAGCCTTAAAAAGAATAATTAACTACCCTATAAGAGGAATAGGTAAAACTTCTATAGACCGTGCCATCATGAATGCTAATGAAAACAACATCAGCATGTGGGAGGTTTTGGAAAATGCATCCCAATATGGATTTAAGCCTGGTACACTTCAATCTATTGAAGAATTTGTTTTAATGATCCGGTCTTTTAGAAGTATGCTGCAAACAAAAAATGCTTATGATGTAGCTTTTCATGTAGGAAAGCAAACATCTTTTGTAAAAGAACTTTTTAATGATAAGAGTACAGAAGGTGTGCAGCGTTATGAAAACGTACAGGAGTTATTAAACTCAATAAAAGAATTTACAGAAACACCCGGTAATGAAGAAAGTGGTGAAGTGGGTGATAAAAGTTTAGCTGCATATTTACAACAAATAGTTCTGCTTACGGATGCCGATGAAAAAGATCCAAATGCAGATACAGTTAAGTTAATGACCATCCATGCTGCAAAAGGCTTGGAATTTTCCGTTGTTTTTGTTGGCGGACTGGAAGAAGGTTTATTTCCAAATGCCATGAGTTTAAATACAAGAGAAGAACTGGAAGAAGAAAGAAGGTTGTTTTATGTTGCAATCACCAGGGCCAAGGGCAGGCTGTATCTTACGTATGCCAATACACGATATAGGTTTGGGCAGTTGGTGCAAAGCGATGCCAGTCGTTTTATATCGGAGATACCTGAAGAATTTATTGACAGGAGTTTTGCTGGTGGTGGTTTAAAAAATCAATCATCAGGAAGCAGAGGATGGGGACTTGGAAATGCATTTGAAAGAATGCGTGGTGGTTTTGGTGCAACCGAAAAAGAAAAACCTTATGTAGCCACTATTGCAACCAATGCCAAGCCAAGAGAAGTTGTCCATACACCCTCTGCCAACTTTGTTCCAAGTGATGTTTCCAACTTACAAACCGGTCAAAGAGTGGAGCATCAAAAATTTGGATTTGGTGAAGTAATAAAAATGGAAGGTTCCAGCCACAACCCTGTAGCTACTATTAAATTTGAATTTAATGGAGAAAAAAAGATCATGCTTAATTATGCAAAGCTGATGATAGTACCATAAATTATAATTTCTTCGTTTATACATCCCGGGTAAGGGAAACAAAGAACTTCATTAATCGGCTGATTATCATTACAATATTAATCGGTTGCCTGTTAACGTTAAAAAAAGTTAATCACATTATTAAACTAATCCTCTGCTGATCCTTCTATGATTGTACAAAACTTAAAATGAAAACTATGAAGATTAAGAATGTTATGCTACTGTCTGTAGCAATAATTTCAACAACCGTTTCTTTTTCACAGGTGGGCGTAGGCGCATCTAAATCCGTAAGAGCATCCGCTGCTACCCAGGCCTCAACAAATGCAGCTTCCAGAGCAACTGGTAAAGTTTCCGGTACTGCGGTAAGTGCAAAAGGAACCACTGTTGCTGCTA
>JACDAZ010000463.1 GCA_013695175.1 Flavisolibacter sp.
GTTCCATTCGGCTTTAATAAGAGGTTCTTCTTTTATTTTCCATAGAATTTCATTTCCTGCAATTTTTGTATTGATATTCAAATCTTCAGCAGTAGGTAAATGTTTATTGCTTTTGGAAAACGAATAGGTTTCGGCATACGAACCCAACTCTGTTAAAAAGTAAAGTATATATTGAAAAAGATCTTTTGACTGATCAAAATGCTTTTGTAATAATTTTAAAGGCTCATCCTCTTTTATATTGTCTTCAAGGCTGATTAATGTATATAAAGTTTGCATCACCTTCACTCTTATATTCCTTCTGCTTATCATATCTCAAACTTCTTTTAACGGGCGAAGATAAGAATGAATGAAATGAACAGAGATAAATACTGATAATCTTAAGTTTTAGAAATTATAATTTTTAATTTATTAATATTTAACTAAGAAAAAATTCTAAAAAACTACTTTTGTAAACTGCAGGCTGCGCTATCGTCCTTATTCATTTAGGGAAGGAAAGTCCGGACAGCAAAGAGTATCGCACCGGTTAACAGCCGGCTTTCTGCAAAAACAGAAAAGAGAAAGTGCCACAGAAAATAACCATCAGCCTACCGGCTGATAAGGGTGAAAATGTGAGGTAAGAGCTCACGTTTGTTATTGGTAACAATAGCAAAGGGTAAACCTTGCGAGCTGAAATGCCATGTATAGGACCGCCTGAGAACTACTCGTTCAAGGTCCAGGGTAGGCAGATACATCCTTGCAGCAATGCCAGGGGAAGATAAATGATAGCATTTTTAGTCATCTAAAAAAACAGAATCCGGCTTACAGGTTTGCAGTATTCACCATTGCCCCCTTAACTGGGGGGATGGTGAATAATTTTAAATTTTCAAATACATATTTCCAAAATATCCTCCAATTTCCATAAGCCAGGCTATACCTAAATGAACAATTAAGCCTCCGTAAATGGATCGTGTATGATAGGTTATAACACCTAATATCAATCCTCCAAAAAATGAACTGATACATTCGCCTAAAGGTTTTCCAAAATGTATAGTACAATAAAATAAAGCCATTGGTAAAATGACATTTTTACCCGCGTACTTTACAAATGCCAGAATTAAAAAACCCCGAAAAAATAATTCAATACCTGCAAAATCAATTCCGTATGAGATTTCATATATAAGTTTAGAAAGGACCGGGCTCTCAGGGCTGCTTAAAAATGGTATGTTTTGAAACCGGGGATATAGTTGTAAAAAAGCTTTTTGAGTAGAAGCAGCTGCAATTAAAGGTATCATCATAAACAATAAGTAGAAATAGGGTTTTGTATTAAAACCTTTTGATGAAAGTCCATAAAATGACTGCTTTCTGTCAAATGCATACCAAACAATTAATAACATTATTGTTATTACAAATAGCTTTAAAGGCCAATAAATAACTGCATTCCAATAAGTATTTATTGCAGTGTCTGAAGAAATAAAAAAATTAAAATTGTAGCTCATTTTCCAGGCAAAAATGGCAGGAGCAATGAAGATCAGAAGCACTAAATTTTTATGGAGATGAATTGATTTAATACAAGATTCTAAAATATAAGCGAAAGAAAAAGTAATTGCAAAAATGATAAACCATGCAAGGTATTCTGAAGATGCTGGAAGTGATTTAAGATGACTGTTTAATTTAAAATGATAATTGATAAATATTAATACAGCAACAAAAGCTATTGATAAAAACAAAGTCTTTTTGTTTACCCAGGTTACATAATCTTTTAGCCATGCAATAATTGATTTCACACCAGCAAAAAAACACATTTAATATCTATTGCCAGATTATAATCAAATTATTTTTAAAGCCTTTTAATTGAATAATTAAATTTGTATTTCAATTTATGCCATGGCAGAAGATTTATCAGTTGCTACCGGAACTAAAAAAGAACAATATTTATCTCTTATTCCACAAATACAAGGTTTACTTGAAGGTGAAACAGATCTTACAGCAAATCTTGCAAATATTGCAGCTGCATTGAATGAGCAATTTAATTGGTTTTGGGTAGGTTTTTACCTCGTAAAAAATGATGAATTAGTGCTTGCCCCTTTCCAGGGCCCGGTAGCTTGTACAAGAATAAAAAAGGGAAGGGGAGTTTGTGGTGCAAGTTGGCAGCAGCAAAAAACTTTGATAGTTCCTGATGTTGAAAAATTTCCCGGGCATATTGCATGCAGTAGTTTATCAAGGTCGGAGATTGTGATTCCTGTTTATGATGATGATAAAATTGTTGGTGTTTTGGATGTTGACAGTGAGCATCTTAATCATTTTGATGATGTTGATCAGCAATACCTGGAAAAAATCGTTGCTTTGATTTCCTTTCAATAAATATCATAATCCAATTATCTCCTTACCTCTTATCCACTTCAATTTTTTATTAACAAGAGTGGTTAATATTATCCTCAACTAAAGCATTTTTGCCTTTATTATTCAGTTATTGAATTCATGTTGGTATCTATTTTTTTAAAACGGCATAGATTTTTCTACATAAATAATAAAATAGTTAATGCAATGCAGGACAAGAAAAATGATGATAAGCAACAGAAGCATAATCATCCTTTGAGCCGTGAAATTCCGGATAAAGAAAAACAAGTAACGAAAGCAGCATTTGAAAATGCAATGCATGATATTGATGAAGATGCAGATTTGAGTATTCGTAGTCCCAATGATGATTTGGATGAAGGTGAAATAGCCCGATTGGGCGATGATAAACCTCCATTAGTTTAACACACATAAAACAAACATATGCAACAGTACAACAGAATGCGACCATCAGAATGAAAATCTGAAGCTCCACCACAAGCTCATCATCATAGAACTTCAGAACGTCATTCTGTTGATCAAAGACGTTCAGTTTCAAATGACAATCAAAGGCACGAAAATGACAATCAAAGGCACGAACCAAATGAAAGAGAACGCCAGCGAGTGAATTGCGAAAATGATTTATACGAAAGAGGAAGTATTTAATTTAATGTTTGGCTTCAATCAATTTAGATAAGAGTAAATGAAGCTGATTATAACCATAAACTACCGTAAAGAGGCTGCTTCTTAAGAGACAAAGCAGAAGAAGATAACGGCAAAATAAGGGTAGATATAATATTTAGTATTTATACATGAGTTGGGGTTGCAGTTGCAATCCTTTTTTTGTTTCTTATATTCAACAATGTCTTCTTAAAATTATATTTAATCAACAAAAAATGATAAAAATATATCTTATTTTGTCTGGTATAATTATAGAAATAAATACACTATGATAACAAACAAGAATATCCGCCATAATGGGAATAAAATATCTGAAGTAATAAGCATAAATGAAGAGGTTGAATATCTGGCTACTAATTATGACTATACCATGGAAGAGGTTTTATCTGCTATCCAGGAAGTAGGTTTTGACAGAGATGAAATTGCTGAATACATAAGAGATAGGAGAGACCGCAGTTAATGATATAATATGAAGGTATAAAATTCAATCACCTGCAATAAGTAATTAAAACAAAAAATCATTAGTTAACTGCACCGTAAGTTTAGTATCAAACAAGACTAGCAATAATAATGCAGTTAGTATATAGGTGGCAGTGTTGCAGAAAATGAAGTAGCAACTTCACCTGATAATTAAATCATCATTTAATTCAAAGTATTCTCTTATATATTATTAGTGTGACCATTGTTACGATCATGAAATTTAAACTTTCTTATATTCGCACCCGCTATGACACAAGAACAATTGAAAGATATGAGGGACCGTGTACTTGTCCTGAGGAGGTTTCTTTGACGTCGATAACAGGCAGGATAAGATAAACCAGGATAAGCAGCTTTCTTTGGCTCCCGGATTTTGGGATGACAATAAACGTGCTACTTCCATTGTAAAAGAAATCAAGGTTATTGAATATTGGGTTGATCTTTTTGAGCAGGTAGATACTGCTGTTGAAGATTTTGC
>JACDAZ010000054.1 GCA_013695175.1 Flavisolibacter sp.
GAAATACATAAAATAAATTGATCACTACACTAAAACCGGCAATACTTTATCCCCAAAAACATTAAAAATTCCTCCTGTTTGCGGTTTACATTATGTAAAATGATCCTGTCAAATTGATATCATCCTGCCATTGTAGCCCAGGCTGCAGCAACATTAGAAGAAATGTTTCCCGCAAAGATTTTGGATGGCCCTGGCAAGTGTCCCGGAGCACATGCAACACCAAATTGAAGTTTTGAATTAGCCATAGCAGCTCCCAGCAAGGAAAAGAATGACCACTATGGCTTGTCTTTCGCTCCATGGATGAAAATGATCGGAGCAATTTATTGCTTTAAACCCACTTCTTCAGCAAGGCGTACCAATTGCAAAAGTTCAGAAGGTGGGGAAATTGTTCATGCGATGCGTTATAACCAATCATAATTTATAATTTTTGCAGGCGAAACCACCTATATCCATAACCGTTAATTAAAATGTCTTCTTTCGTATCTTCATTTGTTTCTACATCACTTAATACTTCAAATAATTCACCTTTTTCAGGCAAAAATTTCTTCCTGTTACACCTTTCTTTTTCGGGTGAAAAATTATGCAACAGGTAAAGTTTTTCCTTATTCCATTCAAAAGCATGAAAAAGAATAGAGTCATTAGGTGAATTAAAGATTTTAATATTGCCATATCCAATTTCAGGACATTGTTTCCTGGTAATTATTAATTTTTCAATCCAGTTCAACAGGGAGGAAGCATCGTGTTGTGCATTCTATATATTTATATTCTGATAACCATATTGTCCTTTGTTAATAACCGGATGTACTAAATCTTTTTCATCAGCTTCCGAAAATCCTCCATTCTTATTTTTTGTCCATTGCATAGGAGTTCTTACACTCTCCCTGCCTTCCAGCGAAAGATCATCACCCATTCCGATTTCCTCGCCATAACGTATCATAGGTATGCCTGGTAAACTAAACATAAGGCTATAGACAAACCGCAAAATTTTTTGATTACCATCAAACATGGGAGATAATCTTCTGCGGATGCCAAAACCAAAAACCCGCATATTTTCTTCAGGGGCCAGTTTATCAAAAACCTGCTTCATTTCATTTTTCTTAAGCAGCTTTAAATTTAATTCATCATGATGTCGTAAAAAGTTCAGAAATAAATTTTTATGTACAAGTTTTGGCAAATTCTGTATTGCTTCTTTTAGACTGGTGGCTTTATTTTGAACCAATGAAAGGAACAGGTATTGATTCAGGTAAAAGTTGAATAACATATGTACTTTATTTCCCTTACCTAAAAACTTTTTTATTTCATCAGGCTTTCCATTTACTTCTGCCAATAAAAGTGCATCTCGTTTTTTTGCTAATGCAAAGTCCAGCATTTCATTAAAGAAATCATGTAATGTTTTTTCGTCCACTCCAACCAATCCATAATTTTCAACCATAATTTCTGCTGCATCTATTCTAAATCCACTTACTCCCAGGCGCAACCAAAAACCCATTATTTTTAAAATTTCTTCTCTTACTGCTTCATTTCCTAAATTCAGGTCGGGCTGCTCTTTATAAAACCTGTGCAGGTAATATTTTTTTGCTGATTTATCGTATGTCCACACTGTTTCTTCTTCACCTTTAAACATTAATCTGCTTTCATCAAATTCTATTGGTTCTTCAGACCATATATAATAATCATGATATGGAGAATTTTTATTTTTTCTCGCTTCCTGAAACCACGGATGTTGGATTGATGTATGATTCACTACAAGATCAATTATTATCCTGATGCCAAGATTATCTGCCTTTTCTATAAACACCGCAAAATCACCCAGGTTGCCTAATTGAGGATCAACATTATAATAATCCATCACATCATAACCATTATCTCTATCGGGTGAAGGATAAAATGGTATCAACCAAATGCACGTGATACCTAATCCTGCGAGGTAATCAAGTTTGTTGATAAGACCTATAAAATCTCCTACTCCATCACCGGTTGAATCATAAAAGGATTCAACATCAAGAGAATAAAAAACAGCATTACGATACCAGTCTTGATGCAAATTTTTATACATTTCCAGGAAAGGCTATGGTGGACAATAATGCATTTTCCGATTGTCTTGAATCCAGTCTTGTATGTTGCACAATAATGGCAACATTTGAAATAAATACACTTGCATAATCAGTATCTAATGGAATGGGTTCAGGATCTTTCAAATCATTAAATCTTAAATGGAGCGTGCGTTGCGCAGGAACTTTTATTGTATAAGGACCTACAGGTTCTTTATCATCAAAATAAATATGAATTTTTACTTCAGCATCTTCATTATTTGCATTTAAAATACAGGCTGACTCATGACTGGTCATATCGGGTTCAGGACCTGTACTTTGCGAAGGAATATAACCTTCTGCAATAGCCCATTGATGTTTGCCAATAGTATAATCCATAAAATTCTTTTGACTAATCCATCAATTTTCGGGCCCTGTAAATACTGGTAACTGCTAAAGAAGAAGGTATATAGCTAAACAGATGTAAACAATTCTATTTCCTCCTTACTTTTTCCCAGGCAGGAGATTGTTTTCCTGAGAAATATCTTTTCATACCCGCCAGCATAGCGTAATTCATCAGGCAGAAATAAAAAGGAACAAAAAGAAATTTATTGCCGGTTTCTTTTTTAGCAAGTATCCATCCCAATAATGACATTGTGTAGAAAATAATCTGTGCTATAAGTAAAATAGTATAAACAAAATCACCTTCCAGCAATACAATTATAACATTGAGTAGTAAAGAAATGATAATAAGCAGTGGTGTGATTGTCCATCTTAATACACGGTGGCTGATATATTGAAATGATAAAGCAGGATATTTAAATGGGTTTAACAAAAACTTTAATTGAAACACAGATTGTATACCACCGGCAGCTATTCGTATTTTTCTTTTTAATTCTTCTTTTGTATTTACAGAAGATGTTTCCACAGCATAAGCATTGGGTTCATATATAATTCGATGACCTTTTACAGCAATACGAAGTGAAATTATAAGGTCATCCAGCACAGTTTCCTGAGGTACGGGTTCATAAAGAGCTCGCCTGATGCTATATAATTCACCAGCTGCGCCTACAACAGAATACAAATCTGATTCCCATTTCTTTATCCTGGATTCATATTTCCAGTAAAAACCTTCTCCGGCAGTTGCATCTGAAAATTTGTTTTGTATAATACGCTTTTCACCGGCAACTGCACCAATTTCTTCATCTGCAAAATGCCTGGTTAGGTTAACTAATGCATTTTTGTTTAAATAAGTATTGGCATCTGTAAAAACCACTATATCTGTTTTCACTTCTTCCATAGCCCTGTTAATTGCATGTATTTTACCACTACGTAACGGAGTGTGCATTAGTTTTATCTGCGGGTATGTTGAGAGTAAACCGGGAGTTGCATCAGTGGAACCATCAGTAATAAATAGTATCTCCAGTTTTTCGGGTGGGTATATTAATTCCAGGCAATTACTGATTTTATCTTCAATATGTTGTTCTTCATTATATGCAGCTACCAATAATGTAAGGGTTGGAAAATAATCTTTAAAAATCTTGTGTTTCTTGCCGTTGCCGCTCAATCTTTTTATCATCACCATTATATAAATAGCAATGGCATAACCTATATAAGTATAAAATATGATGAACAAGCTTATCCAGAAAGCTATTTTCATAAGTGGAATGTACTAATGCTGTTAATTAGAGAACATATATACATAGATACAAATGAAAATAGTATTTTGATGTATTATTTCTACATAAACTTTGAAACAGTTATTAATAAAAGAAACTTAACAACCTAATGATTGGTTGCAACCTTCTCTATATTTAAATTATGATAATGGGATTGTTAATTAAACGCATTTTAGCTGCCGTTCTTTTGGTTGCTGTTATTTTTGGTTTTCGTTATTGCTGGATATCTTTTCCTATTGCCACCGGTTTTGGTGCAAAAATTTTATGCAGTTCCGTATTTGTTGCCGGCAGAAATGAAGATGATATAAAAGCACAGGAATTACGATATCTCCCATTGAACCTGATTATTTATAAAGTGAATTACAATGATTCTTCTGTAACAACATCACTGCTTGGTTTTGCAAAAAGAAAAGCTATTTACAGGAAGGGATTGGGGGCTACTTTAATTAGTGAACTGCCGGAAGAAGATGTCAGGAATCAAAAAATCATTTTAGCGCCTCTGCCTGTTGTACAACAGGATTCTGTTCTTTGGCCTTTAGGTGATCAGCTACCCGACAGTATCCAACCGGGTATAAACTTAATACAACTTCGAGATGCAGTTAATAAAGCTTTTGAATCTGCAGATGTTGAAAATCCCATTGGTACAAGAGCTGTAGTAGTGGTATATGATGGTAAACTTGTTGCAGAAAAATATGCACCCGGTTTTACAAAACAAACCCGGCTGAATGGCTGGAGCATGACGAAAAGCATTACCAATGCCCTCATTGGAATACTTGTAAAAGAAAATAAATTAGACATTGATGCACCAGCACCGGTTAGTGAGTGGCAAAAAGAAAATGATCCCCGAAGTGCAATCACTACCAAACATTTATTGCAACAAACCAGCGGGCTTGATTTTGAAGAAGATTATAGCAAAAGCTCTGATGCTACCAGGATGCTTTTCCAAAAAGGAGATATGGCTGCTTATGTAGCTTCACGACCATTGAAAGATAAACCAGGTCAGTTATTCTATTATTCCAGTGGTAACAGCAATATCTTATCCCGTATGATAAGAGAAATAGTTGGCGATCCGGATTATCATGTATTTCCTTACAGGGAGTTGTTTCACAAACTTGGTATGTATAGTGCTATTTTGGAACCGGATGCTTCCGGCACGTTTGTAGGTTCCTCTTATAGTTATGCTACTGCCCGTGACTGGGCAAGGTTTGGTTTGTTGTATATAAATGATGGCGTGTATAACAAGGAACGAATACTGCCTGAAGGTTGGGTAAAACAAACAACAACACCATCACCTGCAGCTAAGAAAGGTGAATATGGTTTTCAATTCTGGCTTAACAGGGGTAAACTAAATAATTCTTCTTCACGTACATTTACCGATGTTCCGCCTGACATGTTTTATGCTGGTGGGTTTGAAGGACAAAACGTTTTTATTGTTCCATCTAAAAAACTTGTTGTTGTAAGATTGGGATTAACAAGAAATAAATCTTATGATGCAAATGTTTTTTTATCTGACATTATAAAAGCTGTTGATTAAATAATGGCATTGCTATTAACAGCAGGTAGATTATAAAATATGGGCTTCATCTCTGAAGCCCATGCGTTATCATAGATTAAGGTGATAGATTATTGTACCCTTGTATTAAAATCAACTTCAATGTCAGTAGATGATTTAGTACTTGTAACCGTGTCATCGGCTGCCTTATTTGGTGGATTTCCAGGATAATGACGCAAGGTAATTTTAATAGTACCTGTAGCCGCACTACCCGTTGCCCATGTGCTGGTAAGACCCAAAGGAATACCTGCTTCATCATTATTGAAATTAGTTACCGTAATGTTACTGCCTGCGGATGGCTGGTAATAAAAACGATGTGAAGCAGCTTCCGCAGCCACTTCGGCTGTAATATTTTCAACAGGCGAAACAG
>JACDAZ010000084.1 GCA_013695175.1 Flavisolibacter sp.
ATAACTGGATTGATGTCTTAATCCCAAAGTATGCCCTGCTTCATGAGCGGCTGCCTCAGCTATAAGTTTAGGGTTATTATTTAACAATGATGTAAAAACAAAACTTGGTGTATTATCACCCCATGAAAATGAATTTACATAAGCAACGCCCCCGGCTGCACCATACCACTCCCAGGTTGGCGTTAATATAACCCGCATTCTGTTGCTCATTGGAGCTGCATGGTATACCGCGGAATCTGTTGTGATATTAACATTAAAAGGTCTGTAATCTTCTGCTACACGGTTAAATATTTCTGTGATAGTTGCCGTTGACAACCCGGCAGGTGCACAATTGATAGGCCCTTCCCAGTTCCAGAGTGTTCCTTCAAGATATTGTCCGTCAAAATCTAAATAAATTACAGGCTGACCTGCAGGATAGCTATTGTAAATAGGAATTTGAGCTTGTGATTTATTTGATAGTAAAAAAACAAGCAGTATTAATATTGGTTTTAAAAAGGTTTTCATACAGGATAGTTGGAGGATAAGAATTGGTTATTTGATCATGTTATTCGTTTATTAAATCATAATAATGCATCTTTTTCATCACGTATTTTCCATTTTCACTTTCTATCTCCAGGGCATCGCTATTATTCCTGCTAATTATTCTACCTGTGTATTTTTGATTTCCAAATTTTTCATTAATCCTTGTAAAACTTAAAATTGCACCTTCCCTGTTTGTAGATCGAACAACAATACTTTTGTATCCTTTTTCACCTGGGTTTGATTTAGATACAATAACACCCTGAAACGCAGCAGTACCTGCTAAAGGCAGGGCAACATGCTTTCCTACCGACAGATCAAGTATCCTGTCATACATAGGTAGATCCAGGTTAAATTTTACCGGAAGATCATGAAAAAGAGTTGGCTTGTTGTAGTCAGGTTCATTTATGGGGATTTTTTGTCCAAATGAACTGAGGAAGCATAGCGTTAGTAAAGTGCATACAGCACTGGTTTTCAAAGTTTTCATTGGGATGGTTTTTTAATTGTTATTCACAATTAATGTTAGTTAGGACACGCCTTGCAATATTTTAAAAAAACCCCCACGATTCAAAGTGAAATGAAGACAAATTAAAAAGATTGAGTACTACCACTTAACCTGCAATCGTAAAAATCCGAAAAGTTTATATTTTAGTAAGTGCCAACACTTAACATAACAAGTGTACAACCAACGACAGGCATGATGCCAAGAGAGCGTGCTGTTTGAATTAGCTGGTTGTTTTCAGTACCGGGATTAAAGATTATTCTTTTAGGTTTTAATGATAATATATAATCTATGTACTGTTGTTGATTTGTTGGATTAAGATACAATGTAATAGTATCAATATCAGGAAACTGAATATGATCAGTTTCTATATCCACTTCTCCCACTTTACCTTTACGTTTTCCAATAGCAACAACAGGATGTCCATGAGCCTGCAACTTGCGTAATGCCAGAAAACTATAACGAGCGGGATTCACAGAAGCTCCCAATACCAAAGTTTTTTTTAATCCTGACATGTATAGCTTTTCTTCTAGTTTTACAAAGCCTGTGCCTTAAAAAGGGGAGCCATGTGTTTTTTTAATAATTAATGAGGTTATACCCGGGAATAATCTTAAAAAAGAGATGAAAATATTTGTTGTAAAGATTCCTCCAAAAAATCTTTGGATCATTCTTCCAGTCTTCATACGGTTTTCAAATTCCTTTCTCCATTTCTTTTGATATTGATTTTTAAATTCTAAAAAATCAATCTTGCCATCAAAGTGGTCTTTTATTAAAGTGGCAGCAATTTTAGCGGCATGTAAAGCCATACTCATTCCATTGCCACATAAAGGTGCAATCATTCCGGCAGCATCACCAATCATTAAAATATCATTTTCAACAAGATTTTTTTTACTGAAATTGATTTGAGAAATGGTTACAGGGAAACCTTCAATCTTTCGTATATTTTTAAATAATTCTTTTAAATATGGATTCTGCTGTAAAACATTCTGTTCCAAATTGTAAATGCTATTATTACAATTTTTTAGATCTGCTGATGTTGTAAGATAACATAAGCAATATTTATTGTCTTCAATTTTAGAAATGCCACAATAACCATTTTTAAAGTTGTGCAGAGCGATAGTTTGTTCATCACCATTATAATAAACATGGTATTTAACACCAACATAATTTTGAAGACCTTTTTGTCGTGAGTTCAAAAAACTTCTCTTCCACTTCACATCAAGATTTGATCGCTTACCAAATGAAGCGCAACATAAACGTGAAGTAATCATTTTTTTTTCATTCCCTACAGAGAAATGAACATTAAATTTATCAGTAATTTTTTCTGTTTGTACAACTTTGGCTCCTTCTAAAACTTTTACTCCTTTTTCTTTGGCCAGTACAGATAATTGATGATCAAGAGTATAACGGCTGATTCCAAAACCACCTAAAGTTAAGGGAGCAGTAATCTTTTTTCCATTTGGTGCTGTAACAACAAGGTTATTGATTAAAGGAAGATGCATATCAGACAGAGGTATTCCCAAATTTTCCAGGAAAGACCATGACTCCTTACTAATGTATTCACCACAAACTTTATGGAAAGGGTACACTTCCTTTTCTAAAAGAACAACAGAAAACCCCGCATTTCTTAATTGTATAGAAAGGCTTAAACCTGCTAATCCACCACCCACTATTGCAACATCAAAATTTATTTC
>JACDAZ010000105.1 GCA_013695175.1 Flavisolibacter sp.
GGATGTTAGCTTGCTGTTCATCCTTTACATAATCTTTTAATTGCTTGTTTAAATGTCCCCTGGTATTGTTATTTAAAGCAATTTCAAATGAATAACCACGATCTTTTAAATATGTGTGCTGACCTACTTTAAATTTTTGTTCAGGAGAAATAATATCACGGGCCACAAAAGAAGAAAATGTAGGATTCAAAAGGTCGCCTGCAATGTCATCAACAAATTTTGGTGATTGCAGATCATGTTTACCACCATATAAATTCTGCCTGTATAATTCCCTGTAATAAGTAGCACCAATCATACCGCCGGAAGCACCTGTGATCAAAAATGTTTTCTCCATCAGTTTTCCATTTAGTGTACTGTCTAACTTCTGAAGTGTATTCATGGTAAATGTGGCGCTGCGTGTGCCACCACCACTGGTGGAAATAATCAGCAGTAAGGGCTTTTCTTCATCCTGCCTTGCCTTCCATTTTTCCAGGATGCTTATCATGTTTTGTTTGTCAGCAGCAATAGAATCCATAGTGGCTAACTGGTGCAGGCTTTCCATATTATACTTAGGTCTTTCTGCTTCGTTGTTATAAGCAAGACCATAAGCTTTATTCCTTGGATCTATCCAACGTGACTCAAACAAAAGATTGATGATGAACAGGAAAAAAATAAAAGCCGGAACACTCCAGCTTTGAAAAAAATAGGTAAAGGCTCCCGATACTCCAATCAAGATGGCAAAGAATAAGGTAATACTGGCACCTGCCGGAATCTGGAAGGCTTTATGATCCATAAAAAATCCTATCAGAATCAAAAATAAAAATGCCATGAAAATAGAAATAACAGCTGCAAAGTGATGCCTTTTAAAAATCTTCTCCATCAATTCAGATGAATAGTGAGATACATCGCGGCAGCGGCGCACTTTCATAAAAGAATCAAGAAACCATTCAGAGCGAATTAAAGATTTTCCGTTTGTTGCATGCTCGGGTTGCAAATGCGCTATATAATTTTTTGCATTATCAAACAGTGGCTTCAGGTTTTTTAAAATAGTTTTATCTGCACTAAAAAAATAAAAGAATGACATGGTAAGCACAAATAATAAACCGGCTAAAAATCCAAGTGCAAGAAAAATGATTTCAACTGTTGGAATCAGTTCAAGGTAATGAGCATATTGATAACCTCTCACTAAAGTAAATACAAGAAAGGTTGAAGGAATAACACTGTTATTGATGCAATACTTTAGAAAAGGATATTCTGTTGCTGCTAAAAAAGTAAAATGACGGCTAAATAAAATGAAGGTGGTAATGTTCCAGCACATAATAAAAACACCAACAGAAATGCCAAGCAAACCGGTACTCCATGCATTTACGTTTCCAAGATATTCTGGTGCCAGAAATAATGCTTCTGCACCAAATGTCTTCATAAGAGATCCATTAACAGCACCGAAGAGGATAAACCAAAATACCAACAGCACCTGGTATTTTCTGAAATGCAGAAAAAGTAGTTGCACGGGTAACGAATAAAATATGCCTCTTAAATATGCCATCATGGTGTTTGTAACACTTAGGTAAAATACCATTTGATTGAATGAATGTCAAGTGGTGGTGCTTGTTTGTAAAGACTTGTTTCTTACCAAAAAAGCTGCAAGTGTAATTGATAATAAAAGTAATAAAGCAACAAACTGGTGTAGTTGAGCCATCCACTCAAATTCATTCCACCTTGCAGGCCTGATGTTTATAGATGTAAAAACAGTAAAAACGCCCAGCGCCACTTGTATTATTACTAACGCTAATGGTAAAAATCTTGTTGTAGAAAAAAGTCTTTGCTTAATGTTAAAAGATTGAAAGGTCCAGATTATGATCATAATGGTAAGCAGGTAAGCCAGCATGCGGTGTACAAAATGAATAACGATCCTGTCTTCAATAAAACTTCGCCATCCTTCTATTCTGCTAAAAACAGCTGCCGGTATAAATGAGCCGTTAATGTCCGGCCAGGTTGGTGCTGCCGGTGCGGCTCTTAGTCCGGCCATCAGTGCTCCAAAAATTAATTGAACAAATAAAATCACAACAATGATCCAGGTAAATGAAGCCATCCTTTTTGATACAGTTATTTCAGCTGGATGTACAAGAAGTTTTACGGCTACCCAAAAAGTGTACATAAGAAGAACCATGGCAAAAATAAAATGCAATGCAAGCCTGGTTGGTTTTACATAAATAGCATCACCGGTTAGTCCGCTTGCCACCATAATCCAGCCCACAACACCTTGCAAAGCTCCCAGGAGAAATAAGACGACCAAAGGCCGAATCATTTCCCTTGTAAATCTTTTTTGTACAAAGAAAATTATAAAGGGAATGATAAATACAATTCCAATTAACCTGCCCCACAAACGATGGAACCATTCCCAAAAGAAAATGAATTTAAAATCAGGGAGTGTAAAATCGTAATTAAGAAACTGGAACTGCGGCGTTTGCTTGTATTTTTCAAATTCTAAAAGCCATTCCTGCTGATTGAGAGGCGGAAGTGTGCCGGTAATCACTTCCCATTCTGTTATGGATAAACCGGAGCCGGTTAACCGGGTAATACCACCTAAAATAATTTGAACAATAATCATAGCCACCCCTACCAATAACCATATTGCTACAGGCCTTGAAGAACGCAGTTCATTTTTCATGGACTGCAAAGGTAAAGGGAAGAAAAATCGGGCTAATGTGCTACTTTAATATATCCCCAACCTTCTTTTTGACGGGTTATAATCTGGTAGATACCATCAGGAACGACGGTTATACCGGGCAGCAAATCTTTTTCAGTAACATTATGCCTCTTCATAGAAGCTGCGCATACTGCAAATGAAATATTTTTTTTAGCTGCAAACTCTTTAACAGCATCTGCTACTACCGATCTGTCACTACGAACCATGTCTAAAGACTGACCATACAGAACCACTTCCAGTTTTGCATCATGATTATCTTTTGATATTCCGTTCAACCACCTGATGACTGTTTTATGATCATTAGTGTCTTTGCTGGTAAGATCAAATACGGCATTATAAGGTACTGTTTGTGCAAATGATACCATGCATAAACTTACCATGGAGATTAGCAATAAAACGTATTTCATAACCTAAGTTTTGATGATTAAAGTTTACGTTTTTTAATTCATTTGAACAATTTTTTACCATTTATACTAATGAAAAGTATAAAATCAATTGTGTTTTTATAATATTTGATTTCGTACCTTACGTTAAGTTCTTTTTTTACTCACCAAAACATTCAACAATGTACGACAACACTACAGAAAACGGCCGCCGTAATTTTATCGGTAAGCTGGCCGCAGGTGCTGCAACCATCAGCCTTGCCACAATTGCTACCCCCCTGAAAGCGAGTGAAAAAATCATATCAGATAATTCAATTGATCCTTCAAACCCGGATGATCTTTTTAAGAACATCAATGGAAAACACAAAGTGGTTTTTGATGTTACGCAGCCCCATGAAATTTATCCATTTGCCTGGCCAAGAGTTTTTTTATTAACCAACCAGGCTACAGGTACCCCTGAAAAAGAAAACAGCGTTATAGTTGTATTAAGACATACCGCTATTGGCTATGCAATGGATAACAGAATTTGGGAACAATATCCAATAGGCGATGTATTTAAAGCTAACGATCCTGTTACGCAACAGGCTTCAAAAAGAAATCCCTTCTGGAAACCGGCAGCAGGAGCTTTTACAATACCTGGTTTTGGACCGATACCAATTGGAATTAATGAACTGCAGGAAAGTGGTGTAAAATTTATGGTTTGCGATGCTGCCATGACAGTTTATAGTGCTGCCGTTGCACAGGCTATGGGTAAAGATGCGGCTGAAGTAAGAAAAGACTGGAATGCTGCTTTACTGCCCGGAATGAGCCTTGTACCATCAGGTGTTTGGGCATTAGGAAGAGCACAGGAAAAAGGTTGTGCTTATATTTTTGCAGGATAAGTTTTATAGGAGAAAAACTTTGTAATGCAGGCTAAGTCCTGCATTATTTTTTATTTTTAGCTATAGCTGCTTTTATAGGTGCATATGGTCCATATT
>JACDAZ010000133.1 GCA_013695175.1 Flavisolibacter sp.
GTATCAACATCAGTAGCTTTTGTATTGGGCGTAAACAACCGAATACTTTTACTGTGTAAATCATAAACACCTTTAAAATCTTTACCGCTGTTTATAGGCCATGTCATAGGATGAAGTGAAATAGAAAGTTCTTTTTCAATTTCCTCTAAAAGATCAAAGCGGTTTTTACCATCTCTGTCCAGCTTATTTATAAATACAATAACGGGCGTTTTTCTCATCCTGCAGACCTGCATTAATCTTCTTGTTTGTTCTTCCACACCATTTACGCTATCCACCACAAGTATTACACTATCAACTGCGGTTAATGTTCTATAAGTGTCTTCTGCAAAATCTTTGTGACCGGGAGTATCTAAAAGGTTGATCAGATTGCCATTATATTCAAAACTCATTACAGATGTTGCTACCGATATACCTCTTTGTCTTTCAATTTCCATAAAATCAGAGGTTGCAGCCTTTTTGATCTTATTACTTTTTACGGCACCTGCTACCTGTATGGCACCACCGAATAGCAGAAACTTTTCTGTTAATGTAGTTTTACCTGCATCCGGGTGAGAGATAATGGCGAATGTTCTTCTTTTTAAAATTTCTTCCTGGTATTTCATTTTAAAAATGTGACCTCTCTAATATGAAGAGGTTGATAAGAAATGTAAAGGTGTTTTAGCGGGTGCAAAGGTAAGCTCATGGACGTTAAAGAAGTTTTGTAATTGAGATTTTAATACAGACTATTTTCATATAAGAGTCTATATCATTAAGTCCATATGCTAAACATAAATGTGCCTTGTATTAATACCATTAAATGAAGGCAATTTTTATTGAAAAGAAGGAAAATCAACTCATACATATTGTGAAGTTGATGCATGCAGCAGGTGGGCTCTCTTTATTTATGGATCCTGTATGAGCCGCCAGTCAAATTCAGTATTGTTAAAACGTTTAACATTATATGGCTATCCTGTAGGTACTGTTCCACAAATGTTGTAAAATTTCCTCATCAATTAAAAAATTTAAACATAAAAAATAAAGGCATCATTTTTAGACTTTTAAAAGAGTAAATGTTGTGAATTATGGAAAACAATACAAGTGAGAGAGAAAATGAGCACAACCCACCAGAGTTTAATTCAGGCAAGCAAAATGGTACAACTGCACCAACCGGTTTTGAAGGGATGAATTTTGAGCAACAAAGGGGCAGTTACAGAAAAAATGATTTAGAAAGTGAGACACAAAAGATGAGTGGAAGAAATAATTCAAAAAAAAGGCAGGGAGATAGAAAATGATTGAGGTTGTGGAGTAATTTCCTAGAGGTAAAAGAACAGAGTTAATCTCTGGAGAGGTGGCTGGCGGTAGCCAGTGATTTAGATTTTCGAGTAAATGCGTCTGGTACATCCAGACGTATTTTTTTTTAATCCTCATATACAAAAAAAATCCCATCAAATTGATGGGATCTAAAAAATTTATAAAAAGTTATCTTAAGTCTACTATTTCAACTCCCGGGTATTTGGCTTTATTAAAAACAAATTCTGCATCAGATACGGTAGCGCCGGGTTTAAAGGTATTAATGGTATAACTATATCTTGTACCATTCTTTTCTAAAATCCTGGCACTATAAAAGGTTTTTGTTGCTTTATCAATCAGCAAATACACTTTATGATAAGGACGGTTTTTATTAGTTGGAGTTAACTCAATTTCCTGTAAAGTTTTACCTGCTTCTTTCTTTTCACCATTTAATTTGTAAAGAAAATCTTTATCATAAAAATTAGTAAAAAGTTTTTGAGGCGATATTTCACCTGCACCTGCGTCTACATCTTTTATAGTTACTTCATTTGCACTTTGATCAAGGTTCCAGTTGGTTTTGCCATCTGAAAATATTTCCATACCGGGTATGTTTACACGGTATTTATTGCCCTTCATAGTTACTGTTCCCTTTTTTGTAGACATTGCTTTACCCTGAGCATTTTCTACTTTATAAGTAAATGTAGCCTGCGGAGTTTTATATGTTTTGAATTTTGCACTTACTGCATCCAAAACCTTTTTAGCTTCAGGGTCGTTTTTAACAGGATTGGAAGAGGTTGCTTTTTGTGCTGTAGCAACTAATGTTACTGAAGCTAAAGCTAAAAGAGTAAAGATTTTTTTCATTGATTAAAATTTTTTCAACTAAAAATCGGCTTTTAAAGATCAACCGTTTGTCTTACGTATTAGACAAGCTTTATACCGCAAGTTTAAAAGGAAATGTTTCTTAACAGGCTTCTAACGTAAACTTTCCAGAAACTCCTGGAGTTCTGCTTCTGTTTTATATAACACTTCACGTGCTTTGCTTCCCACATTAGCTCCAACTATACCGGCAGCTTCTAATTGATCCATCAACCTTCCCGCACGGTTATATCCAAGTTTCATTCGTCTTTGTAATAATGAAGTCGATCCTACCTGGTTTTGAACAATTAATCTTGCTGCATCTTCAAAAAGCGGATCGCGGTCAGAGGCATCAAAATCTTTTCCTTCCAGCTCTTTTTCATCAATATATTCAGGTAACATAAATGCTTGTGGATAGCCTCTTTGCTCTGATATATATTCCACAATTCTTTCTACTTCCGGTGTATCTACAAAAGCACATTGTAACCTTACAATCTCTCCATTATGCGAAATCAGCATATCGCCTTTACCAATTAATTGTTCTGCCCCACCGGCATCCAATATAGTTCTGGAATCAATTTTTGATGAAACTTTAAATGCAATTCGTGATGGAAAGTTTGCTTTAATAGTACCAGTAATTATGTTAACAGAAGGTCTTTGTGTAGCTATAATTAAATGCAAACCCACAGCACGTGCAAGCTGTGCTAACCTTGCAATAGGCATTTCAATTTCTTTACCCGCTGTCATAATTAAATCAGCAAATTCATCAATTACCAAAACTATAAATGGAAGAAACTGATGCCCTTTTTGCGGATTTAATTTTCGTTTAATAAATTTCTCATTATACTCTTTAATGTTTCTTGCACCGGCTTCTTTTAACAGGTCATACCTGTTATCCATTTCAATACAAAGTGAGTTGAGTGTATTGACAACCTTTTTTGTATCTGTTATAATGGCATCTTCTTCTCCTGGTAGTTTTGCCAGGAAGAACCGTTCAATATGCCTGTACACACTTAATTCCACTTTTTTTGGATCAATAAGTACCAGCTTTAATTGCGATGGATGTTTTTTATAAAGCAGCGAAACCAGTATTGCATTTAAACCCACCGATTTACCCTGACCTGTAGCACCTGCCATTAAAAGATGTGGCATACTGGCAAGATCAACAATGAATAATTCATTATCTATTCTTTTACCAATTGCAATAGGTAAACTAAAATTATTATGAGTAAACTTTTCAGAACCCAACATGGTCTTCATGCTTACCACGCTTTTTTTATGATTAGGAACTTCTATACCTATTGTTCCCTTACCAGGTATGGGAGCAATGATACGAATACCTAATGCTGCCAGGCTTAATGCAATATCATCTTCAAGATTTTTAATTCTTGATATTCTTACTCCTGCTGCAGGAACGATCTCATATAATGTTACTGTTGGGCCTACAGTTGCACTTATTTTTTGAATGGTGATATCATAATTCTGCAGTGTTCTTATGATCTGATTTTTATTAGCTTCCAGTTCTGTTGGATCCTGAACTATTTTTTCACTTCCATGTGTTTCAAGTAATTCTAATTTAGGATGTTTATAATCCCGTAAATCCAGGGTAGGTTCATAAGGAGCTAAATCAGCAGTTGCAAATGCAGGTGTTTGTTCTTCTCCAATTTTTTCACCCCCAACTTTTATTTCCAGTTCAAGTCCTGTTCCGGGTACAGTTTGTTTATTTGCACCTTTTTCAACAGCAGGTGTATGCACTATCCTATCA
>JACDAZ010000145.1 GCA_013695175.1 Flavisolibacter sp.
CTGTTAAGGTATGGAATACCAGATTTCAAGTTGGAAAAATGGGTGGTGGACAGACGTATTGCACTTTTAGAAGAAGAAGGTGTACAGTTTAAATGCAATGTGGAAGTAGGGGTAAACCAAAGTATAAACGATCTGCTACGTGAGTATAATGCAATAGTACTTGCAGGAGGTTCTACCATTCCAAGAGACCTGGATATACCGGGAAGAGAACTAAAAGGGGTTCATTTTGCTATGGATTTTTTAAAGCAGCAGAATAAAAGGGTAAGTGAAAGACCGGTTGCCGGGGAAGACATATTTGCTACAGGTAAAAATGTGGTTGTTATTGGAGGAGGAGATACAGGCAGTGACTGTGTAGGTACATCTAACCGGCATAAGGCTAAATCCATTACCCAATTTGAATTATTACCTCAGCCACCTTCAGACAGATTGCTGCACATGCCCTGGCCTACTTTTCCAATGGTATTAAAAGTAAGCTCATCACACGAAGAAGGCTGCAACAGACACTGGGCAATAGCTACTAAAGAATTTATAGGCGATGGTGATGGAAGATTAAAAGCTTTGAAAGTGGTAGACCTTGAGTGGAAAACAGGTGAGGATGGAAGAGCCACTCAATTTGTTGCAGTACCAGGATCAGAAAGAGAAATACCCTGTGAACTTGCTTTATTAGCTATGGGTTTTGTACATCCTCAAAAACAGGAGTTATTGGAAGAGCTGGGTATAGCGCTGGATGAAAAAGGAAATGTAAAGGCAGATGAAAACCATTATCAAACTAATATTTTAAAGATCTTCAGCGCCGGTGATATGAGGCGGGGACAATCTTTGGTAGTATGGGCTATAAGTGAAGGAAGAGAATGTGCACGTAAAGTTGATGAATATCTTATGGGTGTATCATTTTTAGAATCAAAAGATAAGAGTTTGATGCAGATACAGGCATAACTATAAAATATATAATATGAGCCTGCTTAGAAAAAAGCAGGCTTTTTTATTAAGAAATAAAAATTTATTACACATTTTAATTTAATTAATATATCAAAAATTACGCCTTGATAAATTCAACTTATTGATTATTAAAGAAAAATTATTTAATTCACACTAATAATATCATATTATAATTTGTATAATGTGTATATTTATTCTTTTTTCTCAGCTGCTGTTGCTTATTTTTATAAAATATTCATAAATATTTGTTTATTTAATATTAATCTTTCAGTTATGGGCAAGCTATCTATTTCACGTGTTCTTCCATTTCTTGTTTTATCATTCATTGCTGTAGCAGCAATTTTTGTTCCTGCCAAACTAAGTTATGTTGATGCTGAAAATGCTTATAATTCAGCAGACATTTCTTGGTTGCTGGTAGCTACAGCTCTTGTTTTTTTAATGACACCCGGACTTGCTTTCTTTTACGGTGGCATGGTTCATCGTAAGAATGTGATTTCAACAATGATTAAAAGTGTGCTGGCAGCCGGCGTAGTAAGTATACTGTGGATGCTGTGTGGCTTTGGTTTAGCTTTTGGTAAATCTGTAGGTGGCTTTATTGGCGATCCACGTACATTTTTCTTTTTTAAAGATGTTTTATCGGGTGCACCGTGGAGCCTCGCACCTACTATCCCTCTTGCTCTTTTTGCTATTTTTCAATTGATGTTTGCCATCATTACTCCTGGTTTAGTAGTAGGTGCAGTAGCTGAAAGAATTCGTTTTACATCTTATATTTTGTTCATAGCCTTATTTAGTTTACTAGTATATGCTCCTATTGCACATTGGACATGGCATCCTGATGGATTTTTATTTCAAATGGGTGCATTGGATTTTGCAGGCGGCACTGTAGTACATATATCAGCAGGCTGTGCTGCATTAGCAGGGGCTATGGTTCTAAAGCGCAGGCAGGTACATATGGAGCAGAAAGAAATTCCACCGGCCAATATACCATATGTATTAATTGGTACCGGTCTGCTATGGTTTGGCTGGTTTGGCTTCAATGCTGGCTCTGCTCTTGGTGCTAATGCATTAGCAGTTTCTGCTTTTGCCACCACCAATACAGCTGCCGCAGCAGCAGGTTTATCATGGATGTTTTTTGATGTACTTAAAGGTAAAAAACCTTCTGTTCTGGGTTTTTGTATAGGCGCTGTTGTAGGGCTTGTGGCTATCACTCCGGCTGCCGGCTTTGTGGCTGTTCCTCAAAGCATTTTTATAGGTGTTGTAGCTGCAATAATCTCCAATATTGCTGTTCATTACAGGCAAAAATCTAAAGTAGATGATACGCTGGATGTTTTCCCTTGTCATGGTATTGGTGGTATGGTAGGTATGCTTCTAACCGGAGTGCTTGCTACTACAGCCGTAAATGCAGGTGGTGCTGAAGGATTGATTTATGGTAACATGGATTTCTTTTTAACCCAGGTAAAAGCCCTGTCAATAGTAGTTGCTTACAGCTTTACCGTTTCTTACCTGATATTTAAATTGATCAACTTTATACAGCCTATACGGGTAACCTTAGAGGAAGAAGAATTAGGACTCGATGCCACTCAACATAATGAAAAATACCTTCAGGGAACGCTGCTTGTACACAATACAGGAGAGCTTCAGGAGCACTTGCTAGATGAATAAATGCTTTTTCTAAACAAACAAAAGTACAGCTCCGTAAAAAAACTTCTGACCAAGTTTAAGAGCTGTACTCCATTTTAAAAACCTAAAATGTTCTGCAATGTTAAAAAAAATCTTTGCATGTGCCATTGTTTTGGCCTTTAATTTAACAACTAACGCACAAGACACAACAGTATCAACAGCACCAAAACCTACTATCTCCGGTTATGTAGATGTGTATTACAGGTACAACTTATCTAATCCTAAAAGAGACAAGGAGACCTTCAACAATTACACGAGTTTTACCAACTCCCATAATTCCTTTGAATTCAATATGGCTTCTTTAAAACTGGAGCATTCTTATAAAAAAGTTGGCATGGTTGCCGACATAGGTTTTGGTAAAAGAGCGGAAGAATTTTCTTATGTTGATGATGCCACCAGATTTATAATCAAACAGGCATATCTTACTTATTCACCACTTGATAATGTAACTTTTACTGCAGGCAGCTGGGCAACGCATGTAGGTTATGAATTGGTGGATCCTTATGCAAACAAAAACTATAGCATGAGCTATATGTTTTCAAAAGGTCCTTTTTTTCATACAGGTTTAAAAGCTGAAGCCAGTTTAGGAAAAAGTGGCTTTATGGTAGGAGTTACAAACCCTACCGATTTAAAATCAGCAAGCTTTGCCCAAAAATTTTTAATAGCACAATACAGCATTACTAATGCCAATGAAAATGTAAGTGCTTATATCAATTACCAGGGCGGAAATTTTGATCATCAAACAAGAATGAAACAATTAGATTTAACTGTCACCAGTACATTTGGTAAATACGGTATTGGTTATAATGGAACTATTACATCACTTACGCCTAAAGTTGATGGAAAATATATTGATCCTTCTGCATGGTGGGGTTCAGCTTTATACTTAAATGCTGATCCGTTTTCATGGCTTGGCTTTACATTAAGAGGTGAATATTTCAATGATGATAAAACATTGACAGATGTATTTTCAGGTGTTGATCCAGGAGGCAGTGTATTCGCCACAACGCTTTCAGCAAATTTTAAAATAGATAATCTTACAATTATTCCTGAATTAAGATTTGATAAAGCTAACAGGGAAATTTTTATAAAGAATTCAGGCTTACCTATCAGAAATACGTCGACAGCTTTGATAGCTGCCATTTACAAGTTTTGATAAGATTATTTTAAAACATCATTAAAGGAGGTGATTACTACACTTCCTTTTTTTAAATTGAATTCGTCCTGTATTGACTATCACGAAAGCACCAGTGATTGTATATTAAGCTTAACGAAATATAATCCCGCACATGCGGGACCCTAACCAACTGAGTAATGGCACCTGAAGGAATAAATGAAGGTTTACTTAATTATTCGAGTAGCTTTCGGCTTTTTTGCTTCTTTATAAATCGTTCTAAACGAACTACATCGCTTTCATCAGGTCCACATTTGAAAACAAATACATAAAACAAAAGCCCTGGTAATTAAATACCAAGGCTCCGGCGCCCCCTGTTGGATTCCGAAGAATCGGGACAGGCTTGAATCCCGTACGTACGGGAACCCTCTGATTAATCCCGCACGTGCGGGACTCTAACCAACTAAGCTAGGCACCTGATGAGTTTGAATTATCATTTGCAAAAGTTGGTGTCGTTACTTGTTCATTTACAATTTTCTTTTTAGTTGGTGTCATTTTTTTCTTTAGTGTCGGCTTAAAAGTATTTTTAGAAACTGGTCGTGACTTTACTTTTTTTTAAGTCAAGAGAACTAAAACTGTTCCTGTTTCTAACCAACTTATTTTGCTTGGTACTAAATTCTTTATTCCTGCTATGGCTTTAGAATTTATAATCCAAGAGTAGGAAGGTTTTTGAGGGTCGACCCGTTGTTTAAAGGATTTTCTTGGTATACGCCCTATCAATTCTCTGATAACAATCCAAATGAGACTAATGATCTAGATGGCTTAGAAGAAAATACTACCTCTACTTATTTACACAAGCCATTCCCCATCCTTCTATGAATGTATAGCCGTTTTCTGTAATTTACATAGAGCATAAAGAAGTGCGATGGCTTAATGAACATACTGGTTTTAGTGACGAAATTAGAGTTATGTCGGATGGAAATTTTATAATACCACAGGTTGGAATGATAC
>JACDAZ010000150.1 GCA_013695175.1 Flavisolibacter sp.
CATTATATGCTACAAAAGCCAATTTTTATTTTATTAATCAAAATGGTGATACTGTGTATAGTAACCAGGTAGTGAAGACATAACATGTAATGATTAATAGTTTTATTGTCCCAAATTATCATTTATGGTATTTACATCTTTTTTCTTTTTCCATTGTTTTGCAACAGCACCATCCCTTTTTTACAATTTTTGGATAAAATAATCCAACTGTATCAACCAGCTGCTTTTCGCTTTCATTACTTCTTGTATATCCTTATATGCAAAGGGAGCTTCATCTAATCCCCCTCCCAATAGTTTTACATTGTGTTTTAAAAGCACTTCATTTAATTGTTTATGTGTTACTGATTTTAATGCAGCAGTCCTGCTCATTTTTCTGCCGGCTCCATGCGAAGCCTCTGGCTGCCACTGCGGTTTTTTTCTTTTTCCATAAAAGCTGTTTTGTTAACTTAAAAAAAAATGCCAGTTTGATGGCATCATTCTTTCGCTTATAAATAAAAATTTAGTTATGGATAAGAATGATCAAACACAAGAGCATGTAAATAAAACGGAAGGTTCAGGCAGAATCAACAGACCAGGTAAAGAGGTAAATGAAGAAGAAATTGCTTCACATGATATAAGCCAGGTGGATAGACAGGAGGGAGAAATGGATCATGGAGAAAAGGGTGGTAATTTTAATGAACAGAATGCAGAAAACAATAATAAAAGCAGTTAATATTACAATGCTGAAAGATTAAGTGTCATTGAGTTCAACGTTAATATATTAACTTGATTAGAATAAATATTATGCTTAAAAAACCAATTGTTTTATTTTTTATAATTCTTGTTTCTACTTTTTGTCATGCTCAATTAGTAAACAGACTTGATCATTCAACTATCCCTGTTAATGCCCTTGATGAAAAAATAAATTATTTAATGAAGGCTGCGAATGTACATGGACTTGCTATTGCAGTCTTTAATGATAATAAAGCAGTTTATAAAAAGACTTTTGGACATAAACGTTTTGATCTTAAAACACCATTACGTGTAAATACAAATGTTTACGGTGCTTCACTTAGTAAAGCTGTTTTTGCTGTTTTGGTAATGAAGTTGGTGGAAGAGGGGATTATAGATCTGGACACTCCCTTAGAAAATTATCTTCCAAAGCCTGTTTACGAATATCAACCCCTTACAAGATGGCATGACAATTACAATGACCTTAGGAATGACAGTTTATATAAAAGCATAACTGCCAGAATGTGCCTTTCGCATTCTACGGGTTTTGCTAACTGGCGTTGGGATGAAAAGGATGAAAAGCTTAGGGTAAATTTTATACCCGGGACCAAATATGGTTATTCAGGAGAAGGCATGGTTTACCTGCAGGTTGTATTAGAGAAGATGTTAGGAAAATCTTTGGAAGAACTAATGAATGAAAGAATTTTTAAACCGCTGAATATGCAAAATTCAGCGTACTCATGGAAAGCTGCTTTTGAAAATGATTATGCATGGGGACACAAAACCAATGGCGATCATTATGAAAAAGATAAAGACAATGAACCACGTGCTGCCAGTACTTTGGAAACTACTTTAGAAGATTACACCCTTTTTTTTGAAGCTGTTTTACAAAATAAAATTATAAGACCTTCATCCACAATTAAAATGTTCACACCGCAAATGCGGCTACGTTCGGTTCAGCAATTTGGACCATTACGTTTTAAAGATTCTACATTTTATGATGCCATAGAATTAAGTTCAGGGTTGGGCTGGATACTTTTACAATCACCTTTCGGTGTTGGTGCTTTTAAAGAAGGGCATGGTGATGGGTTTCAGCATTACTCCATTTTATATCCTGAAAAAGGTATGGGAATAGTTATTATGACCAACAGCGATAATGGAGAAAGTATCTTTAAAGAACTGTTAGAAACTGCTATTGCAGATAGTTTTACGCCCTGGTACTGGGTAAATTATATTCCATATAATTACAAAGCAGATTAATGCACATAAGTTATTTATTAATCAACTACTTCATAAATAACAACGGGTTGAGATTTATTTTTTAAAATGATTTCTCCTTTTTTGCGGCAGTTAAATGAATCCTTTACCTTTTCATATGAAGTTTGAGTGATGATAATTTCACCTTCACCCGCAGCGGCCTGTAAGCGTTGTGCTGTATTAACCACATCACCTATAACTGTATAATCAAGTCTTTTTAAATTAGCAGAACCTATATTACCGGAAATCATTTCACCACTGTTAATACCTATAGAAACTTTTGGTGAAAAAGAGATAATATCTGAAGAGGGTAAATCTTCAATTTTTTTCCTTACTGCCAGTGAAGCATCAATAGCCCTGTCTAAATGAAACTCTCCTCTGAATACTGCCATTATAGCATCACCAATAAATTTGTCTATATGTCCACCTTGCGAAATGATCTCCTTCACCATAGTGTCAAAATAGGTATTCAAAAGTTGTACAACTGCATCAGGAGATTCATTTTCACTAATTGAAGTAAAACAACAAATATCAATAAAAGAAACAGTGGCTTCAACAGTTTCATTGGCCATAAGGGATGTTTCAAATTCACGGCTTCCCATAAAGTTGAGCACTGTTTCATCAACATACATTTTTAATATATTGTTTTCCTTTATAGCCTTAAGTGTATCTTTTGTTTGATTAACATGCTGTATTGTTTTCTCCATGGTAAGAGAAAGATCTTCAAAATTTATAGGTTTGGTAATAAAATCAAATGCCCCCCTGTTCATTGCGCTTCTTATATTTTCCATATCGCCATAAGCAGAAACAATAACTGATTTAATAAGCGGACTACTTTCGCTAAGCCTGCTTAATAAAGTAAGTCCGTCCATTACAGGCATATTTATATCACTTAATACTATATCCACATCAGGATGCTGGTGTATCCTTTCCAATGCCTCACTGCCATTGGCTGCAAAAACAAATTCATATTTATTCTCCCTAATTTTCTGACGAAACTTTTGTTTGATGAGCATTTCAAGATCTGATTCATCATCAGCTACTAATATCTTAGTCATCATTTATATTTTTTAATTTTTCTTTTAAAAGTGTAAAATCAACCGGTTTGGTTAAAAAATCATCAGCACCTAATTGTTTGGCAGTATTAAAATTACCTTCATCGCCATAAGCCGTAATCATCATTACTACAGGTGGCGGTTTTAATGATTTCGCTTTAATTTTTTCCAGTAATTCCAATCCGCTCATACCGGGCATGTTTATATCAGATAGGATCAGTACAGCTTCATGTTCATGCTGGTTAAGATATTTTAAAGCTTCTTCACCAGAAAAAGCAAAGGCAAAATGCATAAGCTTATCCCTGATCTCTTTTCTGAATCGTTGTTCAAATAAAGTTTTTATGTCTTTTTCATCATCCACTACCAAAATTTTCATTTGCTATAATTTAAGGTTATTAAGAATAATTGTAAAAGTTGTTCCTGTTCCTTCATTAGTTTCCACTTTTATCTCACCGCCATGTGCTTTTACAATATCATAGCTTAATGATAAACCAAGGCCTGTTCCTTCGCCTGTGGGTTTGGTTGTAAAAAAGGGTTGAAAGATTTTTTCTTTTACAGCGTCGGGAATCCCATTGCCATTGTCAGTAACTTTTATTTCAACGCAGTTATCAATTTTTTTTGTGCTGATGGAAACCGTAGGCTCATAACTTTCAACTGCAGATTTCTTCTTTTTATCAACTGCATAAAAAGCATTGGTGATTAAATTAAGAATTACTCTTCCCATATCCTGGGGAATGATATTGATCTTTCCAATGCTTTCATCAAAATCAGTTTTCATTGTGGCATTAAAGGCCTTGTCCTTGGCTCTTAGGCCATGATATGCTAATCTTAAATATTCATCTGCTAATGCATTAAGATCTGCAAGTTCTTTTTGCCCCTTACTGCTGCGACTGTGTTGCAACATCCCTTTTACAATAGCATCTGCACGTTTGCCATGGTGATTAATTTTATCTTCATTATCTATTACATCTTTTGCCAAAATTTTTACTTCATCTAAGTTTCCATTATCTATTTCATCTTTCATTTCAACCAGCAACTCTTTATTAACATCGGAAAAGTTGTTGATGAAGTTTAAAGGGTTTTGAATTTCATGCGCTATGCCTGCTGTAAGCTCTCCTATTGAATTTATTTTTTATTATTTGTTAAGTTGTTCG
>JACDAZ010000151.1 GCA_013695175.1 Flavisolibacter sp.
TAGCACGCACATAGGTGCTTTTGCTGCGTGTAAACCATTTAAAGCGCTGGTGAATAATTACATCATGCACTAAAAAATAAGCAAATCCATAAGCCATAATGCCAAAACCAATCGCCTGCATCCACCAAACACTATTTATTGTACCAAATAAAATTAAAAGCATACTGGGTACAGCAAATATTACAAAGAACCAATCATTCTTTTCAAAAAAGCCAGGCTCTTTCTGGTGATGGTCTTTGTGTAAAGACCATAATAAACCATGCATAATATATTTATGGGTAAGCCATGTTATTCCTTCCATTACCAGGAAGGTGGCTATTAAAAGAAGTATAAAATATATTGTTGTCATTACTTAACGTTTTTGTTTGAAACTTAAATTGATATTAAGTTTCTTTAAATGCCCTCACAACTCTTGGAAACGCGATCTTAAACCATGATGTAAAGTTACCCGGTTGTTCTTCAAGATCACTTTCAATTTGCGAAAGATCAGCAAACCTGTAATCTGAAACCTCATCTTCATTAAGATTTATTTCTCCTTCATAATTACCAATAAATACATGATCGTATTCATGTTCTATCAAATCATTTTCCACTTTTGCTTTATAAATAAATTCAAAGGCTTTTTTTAAGGGTACAACAAATCCAAGTTCTTCAAACAACCGCCTTTCAGCTGCTGCTTCTGTTGTTTCATCGGGGTAAGGATGACTGCAACATGCATTTGTCCATAGCCCGGCGCCATGGTATTTCCCTGCTGCTCTTTTTTGTAGTAACATTCTGCCCTGGCTGTCATAAATAAAAACACTGAAAGCCCGATGCAGCAAACCCTGGCGGTGAACTTCCATTTTTTCCATAGTTCCCACAGGTTGATCATCCTCAGTAACCAATATCACTTCTGTTTCTTTCATAGATTAAATCAACCGTAAACTGTTTTTTACAGATGCTCTTAACACAATATAAGCCTTATGATAATTAGCTATTCTTATGCGCTTTTGCAAAATATGAGAAGGGTTTGTACTTTTTATTTTTTTAAACAGAGAATAATAATATTTATAGGCAACATAAACACCAAACCTGGCTTTTAATGGCAATTGAACGATGCCTTCGTATGCATTTTTAAAATCTTCTTCAATTTCTTTTTCTATTTGCAATTTATCTTTCTGCCTGAAGTCATGAAAATCGCAACCGGGAAAATACATCCTGGAAAGAACCAGGAAATCCTGTTTAATATCTCTTAAAAAATTTACTTTCTGAAAAGCTGCTCCCAGTGAACGTGCAGCCATTTGCAGTTTATTATACAATTTCTTATCCCCTTCGCAAAATACATACAGACACATAAGTCCTACCACTTCTGCAGAACCATAGATATATTCTTCAAATCCCTGCCTGTCATAATTGTTTTGCTCCAGGTCCGACACCATGCTTTTAAAAAAAGCATCTATTAGTTTATGATCAATTCCAAATTCATTCACTGTTTGCTGAAAACTGTTCAATACAGGATTTAAACTGATACCACGATTTATGGCATCATAAGTTTGCTCTTCAAACTGCTGCAGCAACCATTCTTTATCATGAGAATGAAAAGTATCCACAATTTCATCTGCCAAACGAACAAAACCATAAATATTAAAAATTGGTTTACGAAGGTCGGGATGTAATAATTTGATAGCAGAAGAAAAAGAAGTACTGTAATTAGTAGTAATAGTTTTACTACAGTCGTTGCTTACTTTATTAAATAATTCAACTGTCATGTTACTTTCCGTTAAAATGCTTAATAACTTGTTTTGACACCACTTCGCCACTGATTAAACTAGGTGGCACACCAGGACCAGGAACAGTAAACTGCCCGGTGTAAAAAAGATTTCTTACTTTTTTACTTTGACAGGAAGGCCTAAATATAGCTGTTTGAAAAAGTGTATTGGCTAATCCATAGGCATTCCCCTTATATGAATGATAATCGGCAATAAAATCCGAAACCGAAAAACTTTTCTTATACACAATTGCGTCGCGGACGGGTTCACCTAAATGCTTTTCCAGCCTGTTCATCACCAAAGTAAAATATCTTTCCCTTAATTCTTCTGTATCATCTTTAAGTCCTGACGCAACCGGTATAAGAACTACTAAATTTTCACATCCTGCCGGAGCCACTGTAACGTCTGTAACCGAAGAAACACTTAAATAAAATAAAGGTTCACTTGGCCACTGCGGATCTGCATAAATTTCACGGGCATGCTTTTCAAACGGTACGTCAAAAAATAATGAATGATGTATGGGGTTTTTTATCTTCCTGTTCAACCCTATATAATACATAAGGCAGGATGGAGCCAAAACTTTTTTGTTCCAGAACTGGTTGGTATAACTCCTGGAGGCTTCGGGCAATAAATGGTTTTCTGTAAAATGATAATCTGCCCCGCTGATGACAGCATCTGTTATGTATTCACGCTTATTTGTAATAAGCTTTTGAGCACTTCCTTTTTCAATTACGATTTCAGAAGCTTCTTCTCCAAACTTAAATTGTACTCCGAGTTCTTCAGCCAATTTTTGCATTGCCTGCACAATAGAATACATTCCACCTTTGGGATACCAGGTTCCACCTTTTATATCTGCATAATTCATAAGGCTGTATAAAGCAGGAGTGTTTTCGGGTAAAGCACCTAAAAAAAGAATCGGGAATTCCATTAGCTGCTGTAACCTCTGATTTTTAAAATGCTTCTTAATATGCTTTTTTATTGAAGTAAAAACATCCAGCTTGAACACATTTTTTACTACCTGCCAGTCCAAAAACTCGGTTACAGATTGCCCTGGTTTGTAAACCAGTTGCTGCATACCAATTCTATATTTATCTGCAGCTTCATGTAAATATTTATCTAACTGAAGAGAGCTTCCCTTTTCAAAAGTTTCGAATAAAGATTTTAAATCATTGTAATCATCAGGTATGTCAGAAAAACCATCATTCCAATACACACGGTATGAGGGATCGAGACGTTCAACAGTGTAGTTGTCTTCTATATTTTTATTGAACTGTTGAAAATAACGCTCAAAAACATCGGGCATCCAATACCAGCTGGGACCCATATCAAACGTAAAACCATCAGCTTTTAAT
>JACDAZ010000157.1 GCA_013695175.1 Flavisolibacter sp.
GTTATTGTTTCCTTAGCAGATCCCCTGCTATAGTAACAAAAATTTTTATTCTCTTTATAATGAAACCTCCCATATCCTTCACTAATATTTAAAGCAATTGAATCAGCAGCTCTAATAAATTGTTTGCCTAAAGTGTCTTTATCAAAATGATTCCATCCTACCACAACACCATAAACAATTTCACCTATCTCCATCGATACCTTATAAATTTCTAATTCTTCTAATTTTAAGCCCATAACCTAATATAGAAAACTTGGCAAATCTTAATCTATTTCTAAGGAAAAATATTTGATTTTTGTAAAGTTCTTGACTAATATGACTTTCTTTGACTCTTTCTCTTTTGACACCTTTGACTCTCTTTGACTCCCTTTGACTCTCTTTGACTCCCTTTGACTCTCCTTGACCTCTTCTACCCCCTCAACGCCGCTGCACCACTTACAATCTCTGTCAATTCTGTAGTAATAGCTGCCTGCCTTGCACGGTTGTACGAAATTTTTAGTGAACGTAACAGCTCATTTGCATTTTCACTTGCCTTATCCATTGCTGTCATACGGGCTCCATGTTCCGAAGCATTGGCATCCAAAACAGCTTTAAACAATTGCGTGTTTAAAATTTTAGGCATCAGCTCCGCTATCAATTCTTCTTTATTGGGATCAAAAATAAAATCTGCTTTTGTTGTTGATCCTGCATTTTCAGATTTGGGAATAGGTAAAAAACGTTCTGACACAAATCTTTGTGTTGCCGCATTTTTAAACTCGCTATACACTATTTCAATGGCATCAAACTCTTTGTTCTGAAAAGCCTGAACAGCTGCCTGCGCCGCTTGTTGTACTGCTTCAAATTTTAAATTCAGGAAAATGTCTTTATAAGTATCCGTTACCTTAAAATTGTTTTTTGCAAAATGCTCATACCCTTTTTTACCAATGCTCCAGATGGTTACATTGCCTTTGCCTGACTGGTTGCTGTATTTTTCGCGGATGATGTGCTTTGTCAGTTTTATAACATTGGCATTATAAGCACCGGCCAATCCACGGTCAGAAGTAATGACGATCATCAAAACTTTTTCAACTGGTCTTTCTGCACTTAACTTATTGCCACCTTCCACCTCGGTATTGGTAATAATGTTGCTCAGCATTTCCTGCAGTTTTTTGGCGTAGGGACGCATTTGTACAATGGCATCCTGGGCACGACGCAGTTTAGCCGCACTTACCATTTTCATGGCTTTTGTAATCTGCTGCGTACTTTGAACAGATTTAATCCTGTTTCTAACTTCTTTTAATTGACCGGCCATAGTTGAATTTAAAGTTTCAAAACCTGTTTAAAGGTGGAAATAGATCAATGATTCTACCTGATGACTTCCTTTTTTAAACGGAACTTATTTTGGCCGGCAAAGGTAAGGCAGGGTGGTTAATTAACCATAATATTACCATTTATGCTTTTAGATTATTTTGCAGTATGGAAGTACACAAGGCTTTAAGTAAAGAAGATTTTATTGCATGCTGGCAGGTAATGAAAGAACTAAGACCCAATTTAACAGAAGATACCTATCTCGCACTCATATTACATATGCTGGATGAGGGTTATAAAATGATATATATAAAGCATGAAGACCAGGTGGCATCCTGCTGCGGTTATCGCTATGAGACTCAATTGCATAGGGGTAAAAGCATTTATATTGACGACCTGGTAACAGCGCCAACGGCAAGGGGAAAAGGTTTTGGGGGAGCTTTATTAAAATATGTTTTTGATGAAGCAAGGGAAGCCGGATGCCAGTCGGTTCATCTGGACAGCGGGGTTCAAAGATTTGCAGCACACAGGTTGTACCTGAACAATGGCTTTAATATAACGTCGCATCATTTTGCATTAGAACTATAAACTTAATCAACAAGTTCTAACTCCCGTTTTAAACCAAAAGTCACCATTTTTTTACCTCCATACAATTCCGAAGCATAAACCTGTTCTTCCTCTTCTTTAAAAAGCAATAAACTGACGGGGCCGGAAGCTACATCCCGGAGCGCCAGCCTTTCTATCAATATTTCATTGTTCTTTAATGTATCTAACCTGTTGATATCTCTAGTACTAAAAACGGTATCAATCATGATCACCCTTACAAGCTCACCTTCTTTTAAACCTTGTATAGGCAGCCTCAGGTCTTCTTTTTTCCTGATAATTCCCGGTTCTTCCAAAAGAGAAAAAGATGAAAATTCAAATTCTTCCGAAGCCTGGTTACCCCTGGCATCTGCCACTATTATTTTATGCAGGCCATTAAAATCATCAACATGGTATTGAATTTCATAAAAATAACCGGCCATCGCACTGCTGTCGGCAGATAATACCTGGCCGTCCAGTTCTACAAATCCCGGTGCAGGTAGTGCTATTGGTTTTTTAAAATTATTATTCTCAAAAAGCCTTATTAAAACAGTAACATACTCCTTCCCTTCCTCACCCCAAACCTGGTAGTCTAAATAAATTGAACTTAATGGTA
>JACDAZ010000184.1 GCA_013695175.1 Flavisolibacter sp.
GTAAACAAGGTGGTCAGGGCGGTATGTAATCCATGATTTTCTACTGACATTGTTTGTCAAAAGCTATTATGCCCTGTGAAATATTACAGGGCATAATTGTTACAAAAAAATAATTTATGCCAATTGAAAAAGATAAAGATAATCGTCCCTTAGCTTATCCAAAGCCTAGTGTGACAGATCAGCAATTAAATAATCAGCCAGAATTTGTAGATCCGCAACCAAATAGTACCGGCGAAGAAGAATTAGATGGTAAACCTGAATTAAAAGAATACCCGCAAAAGGATAACGGGGGTAATGATAATTAATGAAATTCTTTAGTTATAAATACGTTCTACTGCATCGCGATTTTTTTCCATAATTACTTTTCGCTTCAGTTTAAGAGTAGGTGTTAATTCACCATTTTCCACCGACCACTCATGTGTTAGCAGTTCAAACTTTTTAACCTGTTCTACCTGGTTGAAATTCTTATTCATTTCTTCAACAATGTCTTTATATAATTCCAACACTTTTGGATGTCTGATTAATTCGGAATTGCTTTCTTCTGCAATATTGAATTGCTTTAGCCATTCTCTTAAATTGTGAAAAGAAGGAACAATCAGGGCACCCGTAAACCGTTGATCAGCTCCTACAATCATAATTTGTTCAATAAAACCAGATTCAACCATTTTATTTTCTATTGGTTGTGGTGCTACATATTTACCACCGGTGGTTTTAAAAATTTCTTTTTTTCTATCAGTAATTTTTAAAAATCTGTGTTCCACCATCATACCTATATCTCCGGTATGTAACCACCCATCAACAATAGTTTCAGAAGTAAGGTCAGGTCTTTTAAAATATCCCATCATAACATTGGGACCTTTACATAAAATTTCTCCGTCTTCGGCAATTTTTACTTCTACGCCATCTATAACCGGACCTACAGTTCCAAACATTCTATCTTTTGGATCCATCCTGTTAAAGCTTATAACAGGGGATGATTCTGTTTGTCCAAACCCTTCCAGAATAGGAATACCGGCTGCAGTAAATATCCTTATCAGTTTTACCGGGCATGCAGCTGCACCTGTTACAATACATTTTACTTCACCACCTACACCTTCTCTCCATTTTTTAAAAACAATTTTATTTGCCAGTGCTAATTGAGTTCTATATCCGAAACTCCCTTCTTTTCTGATATCATATTGTTCTCCCAATTTTAGAGCCCAGAAAAATAATTTCTTTTTAATACCGGTCAGTTCATTGGCTTTTGTCATGATACGCTCGTAAATCTTTTCCAATAAACGGGGAACGGTTGAAAACATTTGTGGCTTTACTTCACGCAGATTATCACCCAATGTTTCTAAACTTTCTGCATAATGTATAGTGGCACCTGCAAATAAATAAACGTAGGTAACAGTTCGTTCAAAAATATGATTCAGTGGTAAAAAGCTTAATGTTCTGGTGCCGGGTTTTAAGGGGAATTCTGGCATTGTAGTCATTACGTTGCTGAGTACATTATGATGTGACAGCATCACACCTTTTGGTGTGCCTGTTGTTCCGGAAGTGTAAATAATGGTAAATAAATCTTCTGTATCTATTTTACTGCTGCTAATGCTTACCTGCTGATAGTGCTCCTGGTTGCCTAATTGTAAAATTTCTTTCCAGTGCCTGCAATTGCTTATATGTTCAAAGCTAAATACATCCTGTATAGTTAAAGTATTACGACGCACAGCTTCTACTTTATGATAAAGCTCCTCATCATTTACAAAAACCAATTTTACCTGTGCATCATTTAAAACAAATTGAAGGTCATTTACATGAACTGTAGGATATACTGGCACTAAAACAGCACCTATTTTTTGCACTGCCAGGTCAAGGAAAATCCACTCAGGTCTGTTCCGCGAAAGAATGGCGATTTTATCTCTTTTCTCTACTGACATATCATGACTACTGATACCTAAAGCAAGTAATCCGGCACATAATTTTTCTACTATTTCTGCTACTTCTTTTACAGAATAATATTTCCAGGCACCTGCTTCTTTTGCTGCTAATAAAGGCTGATTAGGATTTTCCTGTAAAAGTTTATCAAGACAATCAAATAAACGGTGTGGTTTAGACATAAGCAATCATTTAACTAAATTCAAATTAACTAATTATATGTATAGATATAAAAAAACATCGGATTCTTAAAAGAAAAAGCCCCCGTTGTGGAGGCTTATGTAGTATTTTATTTATTCTAATCTACTGGTAATATTGACCTGATGGTATTTTAAACACCCTGCTTTTTTGGAAATTACTGAATTTGGTATAAGCATCAGTATGGGTTTTTGTCCAGTTATCATAGGCTGCAAGATTTTCAACTGTTCCAAACAGCCATTGATTATAAGCTTCAAACATGCCTTCTCTTATTAACTGCTGATGGTAATCAAATAATTTAAAAGGAAATTTAGTAGCATAACTATTATACCAGTCCAATATAAAGCGTGTACGTATAGCTGTTAGAGCATCTGTACTTATACCACGATTTGCCAAATAAGATTGCTTATTCATGGTTTGCAGGTATGCTTTAGTGAACACGTTATTATTTTTTTCCTCTCCCTTCATCATATCGGCATTGTTGAATAATTTTTCTTTATATGCTGTCAGCATCAATTGCTTCATGGCTGCAGAACGCTGGGTGAGTGTTTCCATATTTACAAACACTTCCCCATAAATAAGTGTCCAAACTTTATCTTGCGTATAATAATAATACAATGCAGCATTATAATAATTTCCCGCAAATGATGGATCTTCTTTAATACCTTTTTCCCACAAACTGATAGCAGTATAATCTTTTTTCGCCCATAAAAGTTCTCCGTACTCACTATATAAAGGACCACTGGCAGGAAATTTTTTCAAAGCTTTTTTATACATTTTATCTGCTTCCTTTACTTCCTCCAATGCTTTATAAACATTTCCCGAAATCTGGTATGTTACTACATCTGCATCTTCTCTGTCAACAATAGTTTTTACAACTTCAAGTGCTTTGGCATAATCTCTTTTATAATAATAAGCCATAACCAGATCTTTCTGTAGTTCAAGGTTTGCATTATCCTGTTGCAAAGCCCGGGCAAGAACTAAGATGGCATTATCAAAATCCCCGGTACGCATAAAACTACGGGCAGTTTCCTGCGTACTCTGATCAGATGGTTGTGCTACACTAACAATTGAAGCAGCTAAAGCAAAAAGAAAGAAAATTTTTTTCATTATAACTCTTTTAAGGCAACGGCTTATAGTAAAAATGCAATGCCTGGGCAAATTAAAAGCAAAAAATAAAGGCTGGTAAGCGATTATTAACAAAATAACAAAATCTTACCTCAAATAAGATGTGTTAGCAATCCATCCCTCAATTTAGGTTCAAACCAGGTACTTTTAGGTGGCATTACCTGCCCATTGTCTGCAATATCAAACAGCTGTTGAATGCTCACCGGGTGCAAACAAAATGCCACTTTAGCATCTCCTTCATCAACTCGTTTTTCCAATTCACTTAATCCACGTATTCCACCTACAAAATCAACCCTGTTATCTATTCTTGGATCGTTTATGTTCAAAATTTTACTTAATATATTTTCCTGTAGAATGGTTACATCTAAAACTCCAATAGGGTCTGTTTTGTAACTGCCTTCTATAGCTATTAATTTATACCATTGTTTATTGAGGTACATTCCAAGCTGGTGAAGTTCTTTAGGTGAAAATGCTGAAGGTTCTTTTTCAACGTAAAAATGCTCCTGCAGTTTCTGTATAAATGCTTCATCTTCTAATCCATTTAAATCTTTTGCAACACGGTTATAGTCTAAAATAGCCAATTCATTTGCCGGAAAAATAGTTGTAAGAAAATATTTAGCTTTTTCACTGTCAGTGAATTCTTTACTAACCTTAGCAGCAGATGCAGCCCGGTGATGCCCGTCAGCAATATATGTAAACGGAATTTTTTCTTTAAATACATGAGTGATAGAATCTATAGTTGCAAAAGAATTTACTACCCACATAGTATGAGCAACTCCATCATCGGCAGTAAAATGATATTCAGCATTATTTTCTTTTTTCCAATGCTCAAATATATCAGTAAGTTCTTTTACATCTTTACACGCTAAAAATACATTACCTGTTTGTGCACGTATAGCTTTCATATGTTCTATACGGTCTTTCTCTTTTTCAGGACGTGTATATTCATGTTTTTTAATTACATCATTATAATAATCTTCTATAGAGGAAACACAAACTAATCCGGTTTGATTCCTGCCTTTCCAGGAAAGCTGGTATATATAATAACAGTCTTTTTCTTCCCTGAATAAAATTTTTTTATCAATGAATTGCTGCAGGTTTTCAGCTGCTTTTTGATAAACCTCCTGCGAATGAATATCTATACCCTGCGGCAGATCGATTTCTGATTTAGTAATATGTAAAAAGGAAGTAAGATTTCCTTCTGCTTCTTTACGTGCTTCTTCGGAATTTAAAACATCATAAGGTTTAGAAGCAACTTCCTTTGCAAATTCATTATGTGGTCTTAATGCTCTGAATGGTTTTATGTCTGCCATGTATGATTAATTATTTGCAAACTTAATGTTTATCAAATTTGTTGATGCCGTAGTAAATATGTAATGATAATAGAACCTAAGTTTTCTGTCCAGCGAAGTAATTCATTAAATGGCAAATTGCCTGCACACTTTCCATTGATAATGCATTGTACATTGAAATTCTAAAACCTCCAACTGTTCTGTGTCCTTTTACTCCTATCATACCTTCCTGCTCACAAAGTGATAAAAATTCTTTTTCTAATCTTACATCTTCCATAATAAAACATGCATTCATTTTGCTTCGGTCTTCTTTTGCAACTGTACCTTTAAAAATTGGTAATATATCAATAGTATGATAAAGCAAGGCTGCTTTTTCATTATTTCTTTTCTCTGCTTCAGAAACTCCTCCTATTTTTTTTAACCAACGCAAGGTTAGTAAACAAACATATACAGCAAAAACCGGTGGGGTATTTAATAAGGATCCTGCTTCTATATGATTACGGTAGTCCAGCATTGTCGGAATTTCTCTGCCAGACTTTTCTAAACATGATTTATTTACAACTACAATATTTACACCGGCAGCACCAATATTTTTTTGTGCTCCTGCATAAATGAGATCAAACTTATTATAATCAATATTTCTGCTTAAAATATCAGAGCTCATATCCGCGACAAGCGGAACATGTTTATTATGAAAAATAGAAAAGTCCTGCCATTGCGTACCATAAACAGTATTGTTTGTGGTAATATGCAGGTAAGATGATGATGTATCAACAGTAAACTCTTTTGGCAGAAATGTATAATTTTTATCTTTTGAACTACATACTACTTCTACATTTCCAAAAAGTTTTGCTTCTTTGATAGCTTTTGATGCCCATATACCAGTATCTGTATAAGCGGCTGATGCATTTGCATGTAAGAGGTTCATTGGAACCTGGAAAAATTGTGTTGATGCTCCACCATGTAAAAACATTACCTCATGTTCTTCATCTAATTGCATCAATTGTTTCATCAACATCCGGGCTTCATCCATAATATCCTGGAAAAGTCTGGTTCGATGTCCGATCTCTAAAATGGAAAGTCCGGTATGATTAAAATCAACTACTGATCTGCTGGCTTCTTCAAATACTTCTTTAGGTAAAATAGATGGTCCGCTATTAAAATTATGTACAACTTTAGCTTGACCGGGTGCTTCTAAGTTTATTACTGCCGGTTGTTCCTGATTCATTTTACAAAAGTAAAAGGATTATCAGAAGCTATAGAAGATATAATCAAGTCTGTGATTGTTAAAAATGAAAAATGAAAAAATCAATTCACCCCGTCTCGCTATTCTACTTCTTATGCCTTGTGCCTTGTCTCTTGTACCTTGAACCTTATGCC
>JACDAZ010000194.1 GCA_013695175.1 Flavisolibacter sp.
GTAAGTAAAGCTGTTAAAACAGCAGGATCAAGGAGGTTGGGAAAATCAACAATCAGGGTCATGAGTTTTTAATTTTTCTTATTCATCAAATGTAATAGTTTCATATTGTTCTTCTGCAACAACAGCAACAACTATACAAACATTATACTCATATGTCTAATAGAAGAGATTTTCTTAAAACCACAACTTTTAGTTCTTTTTTCCTCTTTCTGAGTCAATATCAAAAGGGATGTTTTAAAGATTCTTCCGGAATTTTTCCATTAGTGATTTCAACATGGGGAGCAAATCAAAAAGCTAATGCAGAAGCATGGAAAATATTAAGTAATGGTGGGAGGGCAGTGGATGCTGTAGAAAAAGGAGTTCAGATTCCTGAAGCAGACCCTTTAGATCAAAGTGTTGGATATGGAGGTTTGCCTGACCGGGATGGAAGAGTAACCCTGGATGCATGTATAATGGATGAAAATGCGAACTGTGGTTCAGTAATGTTTTTAGAAGGAGTGAAACATCCTATACAGGTAGCAAGAAAAGTTATGGAAAAAACACCTCATATACATTTAGCAGGTGAAGGTGCTTTACAGTTTGCTTTAGAAAATGGTTTTAAAGTTGAAAATCTTTTAACTGCAGCATCTGAAAAAACCTGGCAGGAATGGTTGAAACATTCTCAATATGATCCTATGACCATTCCTAAATTATTGGAAAAACAGTCTAAACGGGGTCAGCAGGATAATCATGATACTATTGGCATGTTGGCAATTGATACAAATGGAAATTTAAGCGGTGCCTGCACTACAAGTGGAATGGCATTTAAAATGAGAGGCAGGGTAGGTGATTCACCAATAATAGGAGCAGGACTATTTGTTGATAATGAAATTGGTGCTGCCACAGCTAGTGGTGTGGGTGAAGAAATTTTACGTATTTGCGGATCTCATACTGTAGTGGAACTCATGCGCCAGGGATTACACCCTTTAGAAGCATGTAAAAAAGCAGTTGAAAGAATTGTAAATAAAAGAACAAATGCCGTAAAAGATCTGCAAGTTGGTTTTATAGCTGTTAATAAAAAAGGTGAATATGGGGGATATTCATTACAAACTGATTTTAGCTATGCTATTCAAACAAAAGATGGAAGTAAAATCATAAATACAGAAAGTAAATTCAATTAAATCTAAACTTCCATGTCGTTCATTATTGAAATTGCAACAACAGATTATACTACAACCAAATCTGCTATTGAAGGTGGTGCAGATCGTATAGAATTATGTGCAGCATTATCAGAAGGAGGAACAACACCATCATTTGCTACTATAAAAATATGCAAGGAAAATTTTGATGTTCCATTTTTTCCAATTGTAAGATCCAGAGGTGGAGATTTTTATTATTCTGATGAAGAAATAGAAATAATGCTAAATGACATTTCAATCATAAAACAATTAGGCTGTGAAGGAGTTGTTGCAGGGCTTTTAAACAGGGATGGTGAACTTCCTTTGAAAAAATTAGAAAAGTTTATTGAAGCTGCTTATCCTATGGAATTTACTTTTCATCGTGCGTTTGACAGGTGTAAAGATCCTTTTAAAGCTTTACAACAATTAGAAAATTTAGGGTGTCAACGAATTTTGACTTCAGGACAACAACCTACCGCACCTGAAGGAATAAAATTGATAAAGGAACTAATAAATGAAGCAAAAAATATTATCATCATGCCCGGAAGTGGTGTAAGAAAAGAAAACATAAAACAATTAGCTACAGATACCGGTGCTGTTGAATTCCATTCTTCTTTAAGAAACAAAAGTATAAGTGATATGAATTTTATTCATCCTTCTTTTTCAAAAACTGATTATGAAAATCCTGCTGTTAAAGCATCAGAGGTAAGAGAATTAAAAAAAGCATTGTTAGAATAAGACACGGGGAAAATTATTCAACTTTTGAAATTTTTACCATATTTGTCGGCAAGTGCAAACGAACCGGGGTGCTTCCTGTACTCACAACAATATCACCTGCTTGTAAAAAGCCTCTTTCTTTTAAAATATTAATCTGGTCAAAAATAATTTCATCCAATCCGTCTTCTTCGTCATAATAAAATGCTCTTACACCCCAGCTTAAGCTAAGCTGGTTTACAAGCGTTTTTTCTTTTGTAAAAATGAATAACGGAGCTTTTGGGCGATAACTACTTATCATAAAACCGGTATAACCACTTTGAGTCATACCTATCAAAGCATCCGACTGCACATCATGAGACAGTTTACACGCATTGTAACAAATAGCATCACTTAAAAAAGAAGGTGAATGTGGTTGAGGAGTAAGAATATCTTCCAGGTTATACCTGTATTCTGTACGTTCTACCTGCATAATTATTTTACGCATGGTTTCTACAACAAGGTTTGGATGTTGGCCTGTGGCAGTTTCTCCACTTAACATTACAGCATCTGCACCTTCTAAAACTGCATTTGCCACATCTGTTATTTCACTTCTGTTAGGTTTTATCCTGTCAATCATGCTCTCCATCATTTGGGTAGCAACAATTACAGGTTTAGCTCTGTGTAAACACTTCCTGATTATTTCTCTTTGAATAAGCGGAATTTGTTCAACCGGTAATTCAACACCTAAATCTCCACGGGCTATCATGATACCATCGCTTTCCAATATTATATCCCTTAGGTTATATAGCGCTTCAGGCTTTTCAATCTTTGCTATTGTTTTTGTTTTGCTTTGTCTGTCCAGTAATTTCGTTTTTAGTTTAATCACGTCATTAACACTTCTCACAAAAGACAATGCAACCCAGTCTAACTCCTGGTCGATAATAAAATCCAGATCTACAAGATCTTTATCAGTCAAAGCAGGTAAAGAAATTTTAGTATCAGGTAAATTAATTCCTTTTTTTGAAGATAAAATTCCACCCATGGTGACCTCTACTTCCACTTCGCGATTGCTTTTAATATCTATAACCTGAACTTCAAGCTTACCATCATCTATTAAAATTTTATTCCCAATCTTAACATCGGAATGGAGGTCTGGATACGACACATAAATCCTTTCTTTATTTCCAATAACTTTATCATTGGTAAAAGTTAGTATATCACCGGGGTCAATCTGAATTCCTCCGTTCTCCATTTCGCCTACACGTAATTTTGGACCCTGCAAATCTCCCAGTGTAGCAATATTGTAAGGTTCAGATTTATTGATCTGACGTATGTATTCAATAATGCGGGCTTTATCTTCATGAGTGCCGTGTGAAAAATTTAAACGAAAAATATTCACTCCGCATTTTACCAATTCAAGAAGCTTTTCATAAGTATCACATGCCGGTCCTACGGTGGCTACAATTTTTGTGCGGTGATAAGTATGCTCGATACCTGCAATCTTATCCATCCCTTTGTGAAAATACTTCCCTACATTTTTTGACATTACTTACTTATTTTCAATTGAAATATATTCAGTTCAAAAAATTAAAAACACTATAAAATGAAATCAATTTTAACTGGCTAAAATTTTTACAATCTTCATCCATTCTTCACTGATCGTTCCTCTTTTTTTACTTACTTTTTCAAGCGGTACATAGTTCATTTTATTATGTTGTATGCCAACAAAAACATTATACCTGCCTTCTACAAGACATTCTACTGCATGGTATCCCATACGGCTGGCAATCAACCTGTCCAGGCAGGAAGGTGCACCTCCACGTTGTATGTGTCCTAATATGCATACACGTGCTTCAATAAGTGGTAAGCGTTCCTTTATAAGTGCAGCAATATTAGTGGCTCCTCCATTTTCATCACCTTCGGCCACTACAATAATATTAACGAGTTTTTTGCGCCTTTCTTTTTCCTGTAATGAATTAATAATATCCTCCAGATTCGTTTTTCTTTCCGGCACTAAAATATTCTCAGCCCCTGTTGCAATACCACTATGTAAGGCTATAAATCCCGCTTCCCTGCCCATTACTTCAATTATAAATAAACGATCATGTGCATCAGCAGTATCCCTGATCTTATCAATAGCTTCCACAGCAGTATTTACAGCCGTATCAAACCCAATGGTAAAATCGGTTCCATAAATGTCTTTATCTATTGTTCCGGCAATACCGATAACCGGTATATTATATTCATTACTGAAATCAACAGCTCCTCGAAAAGAACCGTCACCTCCTATTACAACCAAACCATTAATACCCCTCTTTACTAAAACATCGTAAGCTTTCTTTCTGCCTTCAGGCTTAAAAAAATCCTTACACCTTGCAGTTTTTAAAATGGTTCCACCACGTTGAATGATGTTGGCGACTGACCGGCTCTCCATTTTATATATATCGTTTTCCAGTAATCCCTGAAAACCCCGCATGATTCCATATACTTCTAAATCATTATAAATCCCTGTTCTAACAACAGCACGGATAGCAGCGTTCATACCAGGTGAGTCTCCGCCAGATGTTAATACACCTATCCGACTAACTTTCTTTTCCATCAGCTAATTAATAATTTCTAATTTCATTGCATTCAAATCCCAACTATCTTCAAAAATAAGGTTTTGTAATTACTGTGTAGCATAGACACATTTTCAATTTTACTAACATAAACTACAACTTTGTTTATAACTCCCTTTCTTAATTGGCAATCAAATCATTAGTGGCAATTGGCACAGATTTAGTTTTTATGCTCATATAATTGTGAAGTATGAATCATGTAGTAATTTCTTTTCTAATAGTATCACCTCAAATTTTGGATCTTTTAATCTTTTATCTATAAATCCCGAATCCGCTAAAACTTCAGCTTATCAAGCCTTTTTCAAAGATGTTTAAGTATTTTCATCAGATTGGGAATCCCCGTTATCATGGAATACTAAATATGAAGGTAACCTCGTAGCTTATTATTTTGAAAGAGAAACACCTGAACTAAATAAAAATTCTTTGGCAGGTGGCACTGTGGCAGTTTTTGCACGTGGTATTAATGACGATGTTTATAATGCACAAGACAAACCTGTGAGTTTGCCTCTTTATTTATTCCCGGTACAGGAAAATGTAAATGGTGTATTGGAATACAAATTTGCCTCAATGCATGGAAAAGTTCAAATGGTGATACAAATGCAAAAAGACATAGAAAATATGTTTAATGATCAAAAAAATAACATCCAATTCAGATACTTCATTTTGCCTGATGCATTATTAAAACAACATAAAATTTCCAAAGAAGAGGCTAAAAAGCTTTCTTACAATAAAATACTTGAGATACTGCAACCAGCAGCCTGATTTTAATTTTTCTTTGCGGATGCAAACAATTTTAATTACCGGTGCAAATGGTTTTATTGCTTCATATTTAATAAAAATTGCAGCTAATGAATTTAAGGTGATTGCTACCGGCAAAGGGTTAAACAAGAAAATCTTTTCTTCTGAAAACATTGTTTACGAACAACTGGATTTTACTTCTGAAAAAGATATAGAAGCAGTATTTCAAAAATACAAACCTGATATTGTTGTTCATGCAGGTGCAATGTCAAAACCTGATGATTGTGAAATCAACAAACCTTTGGCTTTTCAAACTAATGTAAAAAGTACTGAGTATCTGTTAAACGCAGCGGGTACTTTTAAATCTTTCTTTATTTTTCTTTCCACTGATTTTATTTTTGATGGTGAAAAGGGAATGTATCAGGAAGAAGACGAATCTAATCCTGTAAACTATTATGGAGAAACAAAATTGTTGGCTGAATCAGAAGTAAAAAATTACGCTTACGATTGGTCTATCATAAGAACAGTACTGGTTTATGGCAATCCGGGTTCGGGAAGAGATAATATCCTGACTATGGTTGCCGGAGCTTTAAAAAAAAATAAGGAAGTTAAAATATTTGATGACCAGGTTCGAACTCCTACCTATGTCGAAGACCTTGCAAGAGGAATAAAAACAATTATAGATAAAAGAATCAATGGGATATTTCATCTTTCCGGTAAAGACGTATTAACTCCTTATGAAATGGCTGTTGCAGTTGCCCGGTTTTTACAGATGAATGAAAATTTAATAATAAAAGTTACTGAAAAAGATTTTCAACAACCCGCCCGGCGTCCTTTAAAAACAGGATTTGATATTTCAAAAGCAGAAGCAACATTAAATTATACAACAATTTCTTTTGCCGAAGGACTATTTCAAACTTTTTCTAAGGAGATATTACCAGGGGAGTAGCTTAGGATTCTATTAATTCAATCCACCTATATTTGCGCCACAATAAGCTATATGAATTTTCAGTTAAGTGAAGAGCATTTAATGATACAGCAGGCTGCACGTGATTTTGCGCAGAATGAATGTTTGCCTGGCGTAATTGAACGGGATGAAAAAATGCAATTTCCAAGAGAGCAAATTATGAAACTGGCTGATCTTGGTTTTATGGGAATGATGGTTCCAACAGAATTTGGTGGCGCAGGTTTAGACACAGTGAGCTATATATTAGCAATGGAAGAGATCAGTAAAATTGATGCAAGTGTAAGTGTATGCATGAGTGTAAACAACAGCCTGGTATGTTATGGATTTGAAGCATTTGGTACACAGGAACAAAAAGAAAAATATTTAACTCCATTGGCACAAGGCAAAAAAGATGGAGAACTTTATACAGGTGCTTTTTTGCTAAGTGAACCAGAAGCAGGAAGCGATGCAACTTCACAAAGAACTACTGCAGAAGAAAAAGGAGATCATTATATTTTAAATGGTACAAAAAACTGGATTACGAATGGTGGAACAGCTTCGGTATATATAGTAATAGCACTAACAGATCCATCAAAAGGCCATAGAGGTATAAGTGTTTTTGTAGTTGAAAAAAACTGGCCGGGTGTTGTGGTTACCGCTAAAGAAAATAAATTAGGAATTCGCGCAAGTGATACTCATAGTATTTTATTTAATGATGTAAAAGTACCAAAGGAAAACAGGATAGGTGAGGAAGGTTTTGGTTTTAAGTTCGCAATGAAAACTTTGAATGGCGGACGAATAGGAATTGCTGCACAAGCTTTGGGTATTGCATCAGGATCATATGAATTGTCTCTAAAATATTCTAAAGAAAGAAAAGCTTTTGGAACAGAAATAGCAAACCACCAGATTATTGCTTTTAAATTAGCGGATATGGCCACTCGTATTGAAGCTTCCAGGTTATTATGTTTAAGAGCTGCAATTGACAAAGATGAGAGTAGGGATTATACGGTCAGTGCTGCTATGGCAAAAGTGTTTTCATCAGAAACAGCTATGTGGACCTCTGTTGAAGGTGTACAGATACATGGTGGTTATGGGTATGTAAAAGAATATCATGTTGAACGTTTAATGCGTGATGCTAAAATTACCCAGATTTATGAAGGCACAAGTGAAGTGCAACGAATCGTTATCAGCAGGTCGCTATTAAATCAATAATTTTGATCCCGCAACAGGCGGGATTTTTTATATGGCTATATCAAAAGATGATTTCCAAACATTAATTGAAAAATTAACTGCACAAAATGTAACTCTTGTTGCTGTTTCTAAAATTCAGCC
>JACDAZ010000472.1 GCA_013695175.1 Flavisolibacter sp.
AGACAGTTCATTATTTTCTCCGGCAAGGGTTACTGTTATACATAATGGAGTGGTTATTCAAAACAATACTACTATTACGGGTAATACCCCTTATACCGGTTTGCCAAAATACAAATTTCATGGAAAGGGACCCATCCAATTACAAGATCATGACGATCCCAGTGAACCAATCTCTTTTCGGAATATCTGGATCAGAGAACTTTAATAATTTTATTTTTTACCGAGTAAAAGCATAAAAATTCTAGTAACATTTTTTATAGAAAGGGTTTTAAAAGCTTTAGTTCCGTATTCAATCAATCCCTGTTTTCTGCTTAACCGGTAAGAATCGAGTTGGTTTATTCAAATTCAATACAGATTAGGATTTAAATTGAAATAATTTTTTGTTTTTAGGTTGTATGATCCTGTCTAACATCGACCAGGTTAATTAAAATGGTAAGAAAATCATTTGAAAAAGTTCTCTTAGCAAATACAATGAATCAGTAAACATCTATTTTTTAAAGTAAGTGATTATATAACATCATACATGAAACAATTACAGTTTGTTGTTTATTTGTTTATTTTAAATTCATTCTTGTTTACAGTAAATGCACAACCTTACTATAAACTGCCTTCTATAAAGGATACTGCACAATTCAATAAAGGCATTGCCCATACGGCATGGTTACTTACGTCATCAAATAAAAGTCATCCCAACACGGTACGTATTCTTGTTTACGGGCAATCCATAAGTGAACAGAATTGGTGGAAAGATGTAAAAAAGTTTGTTGAAAATAAATTCCCACTGGCACATATCATATTCATCAATAAAGCTATCGGTGGTTTCAGTTCCGATCGTTTAAAAATTATGGTTGAAAATGATGTTGTTTCTTTTTATCCGGATTTGATCTTGTTTCATGATTACGGAAATGAAGCCGACTATGAAAAAATTATACAGGTGATTCGAGGCCGGACAACAGCTGAAATTGCAGTGCAGACAGATCATATGGCGGTTCAAAACCAGGAGTGGCATGACAGGCACAACGAAGTGTGGTTGCCACAAATTGTAAAAAAGTACGGCCTGGCGCTGATAGACGTACGTCATGCATGGAAAACTTACCTGCAAGAAAACAAACTGAATTTAAAAGATTTACTGATTGATGGTGTCCATTTGAATGAGCACGGTAATTACCTTATGGCAGGTATCATAAAAAAATATTTTGAAACACTTTCTACGGCATTGCCCGTTGAGCCGTATACAACAATTTTAATAGAGGATAAACGATTAAACTTCAAAAAGAAACATTTGAATATACCAGTTATAGGTAACCGTATAGATTTTGTTTGGAAACCTAATGCAAGATCTGATCAACCTATTCTTGTGTATTTAAATCAAAAAAAACCTTCAGCAACCACAAGCTGTTACTATTATACAAGACCTTCCCTGGATACGGCAACATTTTTTTTAAAAAAGATAGGTCAATTAATGGCGATGAAATTAACGGATAAAGCAAGGGAGGAAGATTGGATGATGACAGTTACCTGGACAGATAGCGTTCAACAGCAAATTGGGTTTACACTCAATGGCTCATTAACAGGTGAAGATGGTAATGGCAGTAGCGATACCGTATTTATCTCCCGCTCCGGTAAAATTATCATAGAGCCCCACTTTTGGTTTAGGGCAAAAGAATTTGCCAATTTTCCGTGGTTGACAACCGGTGATGTATTACAGTGGCAGGTGCGTTCTATGTGTAAAGACAAAGTAAACCCCGCATCTTTCGTTACTACTGTTATTCAAGGAGTGGAAAACCGTTCACACCAGCTACAATTGAAAGGCAAAGCAATTCGATACCTGGAATCTATAAAAGTTTATGCTCCACCTTTACAATAAACTATGGCTTTACATAAAAAGGAATGTTTGCAGTTGCCCAATGGCCCTTTCCATCATATGCATATACAAACAAACGGTAAGTACCTTCTTTTGCTGGGCTAATAAATTCAATCTCTCTTTTATTGGTTGTATTGATTAGTCCAGATATTGCGATTGGCTTTTTTTCACCATTACCACCATATGGGAAAATGGTTCCCTCAGGTAGTATTTCCCAGTTATAGCGTAAACTGTCGCTGTCAGCATCACTAACCCATACTTCTGCTTTGTACGTTATTGATGGTTTCACATAAACATTATCATAAGCAGTTAAAGAATTCATCTTCAAAGAATCTAAACGGGGCACACGATTTTGCGGCCACCTGCCGGTCCATTCATATTGCATTACTTCTACGGCTTCTGTTTCCAAACCATTTTCATCAAACATGCCAAACCAGGTATGTGTCCGCTCCTGATGCTGGCGCCACAAAAAAACATAAGACCCAAGGCATCTATCTTTATCACCGGCAATAGCCTGTTCATAACGTTCTTTATACTTTGCTGCTTTCATGCTGCTGGTTTCTTCAACTGGTACTTTCCACGCGGTTTTAGGCACCTGCCAAAAACCCGTAGGTCCCCATTCGGTAACAGCGTATGGCTTTTTCCAGCCATATTGGCGCAACCACCCGGGAACTTTTAATAAATCACCATATTCATTTACACCAAGCAGGTCAAGAGCAGGGCATTTAGTAATAAGGTCTTTTATTTTGCCTTCATCTATAGAGCCCACTACGGTCATTACAGGATGGTAAGGGTCTATCTTATGAATTTCTTTTGCCAATGCATTAACAGCATCCCAAACTTTTATATTGTAACGCTCTTTAACATTTGCCTGAATAAAATCCAACTCATTACCCAATGCCCACATCAACACCGCCGGATGGTTTTTTGTTCTCCGTACGATCTCCATCACTTTCTCATGTTGTAAACGTACGGCAGCCGTATCATCGTAGTTCATCCCATCACGCTCTGCCTTTACAGGCAGGTTCACCAGGGCTGTTAAACCAAGTGTATGAGCTTGATCTAAAACTTTTATGTTGCTTCCGGTGCGTATGGAGTTGCCCCCTTTTTCTTTTAATTTTTCCAGGTAGTTACTGCCTACTGCTCCCTTTATAAAATAGGGCTTATTGTTTACCAAAAGCTGAAAAGTTTGATTTTTTTTTACAATTCTTACTTTATTGATCTTTCCATTTTGTTGTGCTGTAACTAAAAGAAACTGGAATAATAATAAGGAAGTACAAATAATATATTTCATGAGAGAAAACATTTTATAAAAGATCAAAGTCTATCGTTAATTAAAACTGCTAATTAAAATTTATGAATTATTGTATGCTTGTTAAAACACAGCTGTGATGCATGTTGCTGTATAATTTATTTTCAAGATAATCATGTAGCCTGAGCTGAACAATAGTAGCAGATGTTTGTACAGCTATCAACTTAATTCCCCTTACACGTACTCCTTAAATATAAATCTATTTTTCAGCACAAACACAAGTTATAGCAACTCCTTATATTTATTTTAAATAATTACAATGAAGGATAAGTAATTTTATTTCATGCCTTTTTTAATTATATAATAGCAGCTTCATAATCATTATTCCATACATAATATCGTTATCACTGTTTCTGCCTGCTAATGCTGGTTTAACTTTTGTTGGCGGACTGTTGGGAAATCAACCGGTAATGTACTAAATGTTGACGGTGGCGTAGCTATGGCCTTTGTAAGATGTGAAAAGTGAAACGACCAGAGGCTTAATTAAAACACTTTATAATTTTAGTGCAAAGCTAAAAAGATGCGGATATCATTCGTCTTTGACTCTGCTATGTTAGTTAATGAAATGCATTTTTTTCAACCATTTTTCTACAAGGTCCATCCATAATACATGGCTGGCTTTATTATACATGCCGTATCCATGGCCACCTTTTTCATACAGGTACAATTCTACCGGAACATTATTCCTTTTTAATGCTTCGGCAAATACCAAACTGTTCTCCACTTTTACATCATCATCTTTGGCATGAACTAAAAAAGTGGGTGGTGTTTTAGCCGTTACCTGGAGGTCATTTGAAAATTCTCTAATCAATTGGGGAGAAGCATTTTTACCTAATAATTTTTCGTTGGAGCTTATTTGCAGACCATTATGTGTAAAGGTGGTAACAGGATATACCAGTACCATAAAATCAGGACGGAGGTTTGTCTTTTTTGGATTGTGGATATAAGCTTTTTGGAAATGAGTTCCGGCCGTTGATGCTAAATGACCGCCAGCAGAAAAACCTAAAATGCCAATCCTGTTTTTATCAATACCCCAGGCTGATGCATTTTCTCTTACTACCTGTAAAGCCCTTTGAGCATCCTGTAATGGTCCAATAGATGTATTAATCATAGTTTTTTCATCTGGTATACGGTACTTCAGTACAAACGCCGCTATCCCCATTTCATTAAACCGTTTGGCTACATGGGCACCTTCGTGTCCGGCAGCAAGTACCCAATAGCCGCCGCCCGGACAAATTATAACGGCAGCACCGGTACATTTTTCTTTAGGAGGTAAGTAAATAGAAAGTGTAGGACGACTAACCTTATGAATAATTAATACGCTGTCCTTGTTGATTTCAGAAGTTTCTTCATCCAGAGAAGGTATTGAATTGGGTATGGGACCTTTATATAATGGAATTGCTTCTTGTGCAAAAAGGAGTGTGGTATTGATAAATGTGAGCTTAAAAAGTATAATATAAAGAAGAGACTTAAAAGTAAAATTCATGTATGAATTGTAAACTTATCTGATGAAAATGTTTTCTGTGTTCTCGAGGTAAAATTTTGCTTCTTCCAATTTGCTTATTTTCCTGCCATGAACCTTTAAATTTTCCACCCTTACATTTCTTATTTTATGTTCTTCATCAGAACCATAGAAGATGGAAAAAGGGAAGATGCCATCGGTTATTTGTATGTTTTTTAAAACAACATCGCTAACGTGGCCTCGAAATTTTGCATGGTAGCTTTTTTTGTCTGCAGGAACCTTCAATACACCATCCCATGCACCATTTAAATATAAACGTTTTCTTTCCTCCGGATCCCGGGTGCCGTCTTGTGAATATTGGGAACGGAAAATAGCAATGTCAAAAAGTTTATGGCGTGCGTCTTCAATACGAATATCTTCAAAAACTATATTTTTCACATGTCCGGTGCCTGCATTATGAATGCTGATAGCTGCGCCGGATTCTACATGAATAATATCAATGTTACGAAAGATTATATTTTTAATTTCATCAGCATTCAGTTCAAAACCAATCTCTATGGCATTGCCCCATAAAGCATTCCAGAATGTATTGTTTTGCACCAGTACATCATCCACTGCTACTGATGAAGGGTAATCCATATGTGCCTTTATTACTACGCAATCATCTTTCGTTCTGATAAAGCAATTATTGATGTTTACTTTTCTGCTGCGGACAATATCAATTCCATCATCACTTGCCTGGTCACTGATTATTTTGACATTGTTGATATTTACGTTCGTACAATTAATAGGCACTACTTGCCATGAAGTACTGTTGGAAAGGGTGATACCCTCAATGCTTACATTCTGGCAATCGATAAATTCTAAAAACCGGTGGTAACCGCCTTTCATTGTCTGGAGCACGGAAGTATCAAATGTGCTTGATTTTAAAATCGAGTCATTTAACCGGCTGTTATACGTACCATCCATAATGCCATGCCCCAACACTTTAATATTTTTTGCACCTTTTGCCTTAACTACACCTATAACAACGGCTCCTCCTTCAATGTAAAGCGTCTGATTGCTTTTTAATTCTATGATACCCGGATAATAGACTTTTCCGGCTTCATAATGAATAACATCAGGATTATTTTTAGCAGGTTTGTTTTTTTCAGGTGCATTTGCAAAAAGAAAAAGGGGCATTTTTAAACTGCCATTAAGTTCTATACTTAGTTGTTGCGGTTTTGTTATCCGCAACCTGATGGTACTGTCTTTGAATGTGACTTTTACGCCTGCAGACAAAGGCCTTACATCTACCCATTTGATATCACGATTAGCTTTTATAATGATTTCAACCGGGCTTTGCAGATCGAAGGAACAAAATGCCGCCGGCACTGGAGAAGCATATACAAAAGCTTCTTTTCCATTTACCTGCACCTGGTAAGCATCAGATGCCTGCAAACCTGCTGGCGCAGGGTAGATCTGGGCTTGCCCTTTCGATAGCAATGAGGCATTGAATACTAAAAGGAAAATAAAAGATTTATTAAATGGTGAAGAAGTATTTGAAGTTTGTTTCATGATTGTCACTATTTATGTGATGTGTAGGTAAATTTTCTTTCTTATAACGAGGAAATGTCCTGTGTTCTTTTTACCCCCTTCCGGTTTATGATTTCTATAGTCTTCATCGTATCATCTGCAATCAATAACCTTGCTGATTGAGAAATAAAAGAACTGCCGTGGTACAATTCTACATTCCTTTTTTTGCCATTTTTAAAAAAAATAATCGCCTGGACATCATTTTCAAGAAAACGAATTATTTTGTTTTTCTTTTTAAGAGTAAATATCTCCAGTGTTCCCTTGTTTTGAGTAGCCGCTAAGCTATAACTATTGCCTGCTGCAAACTTTACCAATCCTTTTCCATCACCAGGGACATAAAAGCCGCTTTGCTGAAGACTCATCGTTTTAAAAGACCCTGTTCCATTACCTAATAAAACCAATCCATTGAATGCATCATAGCGGCCATTGACTACCTCATTCCCATAATCGTTTCCCACAAGAATCAGGTCGAGCCAGCCATCACCATTGATATCTTCAGCTACCATTCCATTCAAAGGTGCCATTTGTGCCAATGCAGGCAAGGGTTTTATTTCAAAACGGTTATTACCATTATTCTGAATATAGCAACTTGAAAAAAAGTTTGCTTTTAACTTATAAGCATTTTCTATTTCTTCTTTATTCAAAATAGCATCCATACCGGATGATGCATAGCTTTTATAATTTTGAAACTTACTTTTGGTCCTGACCATTTGTTTCGCCATATCATCCCTTACATGGGCCGGGAATTCTTTGCGGTTGCCAGCTTTGTCCGGCAGGTATAAAGCTGGTATAGCATCATACGATTCATCACCATCAAAATCTGCAGCATAAATGGTTACCGGTTCGTTGGCTGAGGCTTTGAAAAAAGAATTCAGTCCAAGATTGCCTACTACATAATCTATATCGCCGTCATTATCAAAATCGCCGGCTGTAATGCTGGTCCACCATCCAAGCATTTCCTGCAGACCTGTACTGTTTGTGATGTTGCTGAATTTGCCCTTGTTATTTTTAAAAATTGTTATGGGCATTCCTTCGCCTGCTATAATCAAATCAGGCCAGCCATCATTGTCAAAATCAGACCATACTGCATCACAAACCATTCCTATATTTATAAGTGCAGGTGCAATTTCAGCTGTAACATCTGTAAATTTCAATATTCCATTTTCAGAATCGTTGCGATAAATATAACTACTTACAGGCTCAGGGTACCGGCCAGGCTGCACTCTACCGCCAATAAACAAATCCAGATCACCATCACCATCCATGTCAACAGCTTTGACACAGCTTGTGCTATTGTAGTTTTTAGGTAAGGCCGTTGTGTCCAGTTGAAAGTTTCCATTTCCTATATTAATAAAAATTTGATCCTGGTAATTTTTGGTATTTGGTATAAATTCATTACTGCCACTGCATATATACAAGTCTAAATCGCCGTCTCCATCCGCATCAAATAAAAGCATCCCCATCATTTCAGGTCGGCGTGAATCAGAACCGGTAGCTGACGGCAATATTTTTTCTATAAACTTACCATTTGCCTGCTGCAAAAAATAACTGCCCTGGTTGCCGGCAGAAGCACCAATAACTATATCGTCCAAACCATTGTTATCAATGTCTCCAACGGCTATTGAAGGTCCGAATTGAGATAACTTATGTGGCAGCAATTTTTGATAATTGAAATCAATAAAATCAAATTCGTTATGCAGGTAATCAATGGCACTTTCGGTGGTGCTATTGGTAAATAATGGAGGAGATAGTACCGTGGCTAATGCAACTCCTGCATCTGTTGCATCTTTATAGAGTAGCGTTAGATTTTGGTTTACGGGAATTTGAAACAGTTTTTGCTGTTTTCCATCTGGCCAGCTAATAACCATGGAATCAATTATTTTGCACTTACCAAGGCCAAAGTGCAATCCATTTGCAACAGTGGATAGGTAACCACGATAAGGCGAATTTTCAAAAGTTTGTATTTTACCACCTTCATAGTAAATAACAGCAATGGCACCAATCCCATTTTTGTTTAATGAACTGCCATTAAAAGAAAGATTGAGATAATTGTTTTGATTAAATTTTTCAGATTCATTCTTAAAAACAAAAGCTTTTTCATTGATGTTATTGATAACATAATCAAGGTCACCATCCAGATCCAAATCCACATAAACAGCACCACAGGAAAAAGAAGGTGCCTGCATGCCCCATGCTTCTGTTACATTTTCAAATTGTAAGGTGCCGGTATTTCGATAAGCATAATTGGAAATTTTTACCTGGGGAATCTGATCCAATAAATCTTTTTTTGAAGTGCTTTGATAAGCCTTTGACCGGTACACTGCAAAATCATGGTCTGTCACATCTTTGGGATAGCCATTGGTGATGATCAGGTCCTTGAAACCATCATTATCAAAATCGGCAATGGAAGGATTCCAGCTCCAGTCGGTTTCAGCAATACCCGCATAAAATGAAATATCGCTGAAAGACGGCAGCATTTTGCCAGATGTATCCATAGCTACAAGGCCATTGTTCAATTGCAAAGTATTACGCACATATTGTAAAACTGATCCATTATTTAGCAAGGTTTGGTGTACGAAATAATTGCTGCCCATCATATTCTTTTTCTTCCTGTAATTATCTTCGGGGTTCATGTCAACAGCTATAATGTCGTCCAAACCATCATTGTTGATATCAGCAATATCGATACCCATGGCATTTTGAGAGGTATGCTTGAAAACTTTTCTGGCTCTGTTAGTGAATGTTCCGTCTCCATTATTTATATACAACAGATCACTGCCATAAAAGTCGTTCGTAACATAAATATCCTTCCAGCCATCCTGGTTGATATCGGCTATGGCTATGCCCGGACCATATCCTTCATCTTGTATGCCGGCTTCTTTTGATACATCTTTAAAATAAGGGTGACCCAAAGAATCGCTGCCTTCGTTACGGTATAATTTATCGTTCAGGGCTTCCATATTTTCATCGGAACTCCCGTCAAATCGGGTACTGTTACGCTGTGCCAGGTTTGTAGTAACCAGGTACATATCCAGATCGCCATCACGGTCATAATCAAAAAAAGCAGCATGTACTGATAAGCCGGTATCTGCAAGGCCATAGGCTTTTGCCATTTCTTTAAAATAAGGTACCCCTTCTTTGTTCAGGCCCTGGTTGATATATAGTAGATTAGCTCGCTGATCCGGATCTTTATTTATGGTGGCACAAACATAGATATCCAGCCATCCATCATTGTTAATATCTACTATGGAAGCCGCATTGCTCCAGCGGCCATTGCCAGTTACACCGGCGGCTGCTGTAATATCTTTAAATTGAAGGTTACCCTTATTTAAGTAAAGCTTATTAGAAACCTGGCTGGCTGTAAAATATAAATCGGGCAAACCATCATTATTAAAATCGCCAACCGCCACACCACCGCCATTGTACAGGAATTCCATATCCAGTGGGTTGATAGAGTCATTTTCAACAATTTCATTATTGAAGTGAATACCAGTGTGAGATGCCGATAATTGCCGGAAGTGAGTATTGGATTGCTTACATGTCAACAAACATAAACAAGCAGTAAGAATCAAAATAAACTTCATGTCAAAAAATTATAGCAACCAGTGAGCAAATAAGGTAAGTATTTTACTGCTATTTTAAAGATTATAATTGATATTGAATGCAGGAGAGATAATGATACCTCTAGAGCCGGACCCTGTATGCTAAGGATATAGCTAACTTTATCAGGATTTTTTTTTGAAGTATTTGTGTATAGTTAAATCCTAAAGTGATTTTCTCTTAATCAGAACAAATGGATTTTTGATGTTTTCCTTACTATTGGTTAATATCAATTCCGCAGCTGTTTCTCCCATTTTCACATGATCCGTAGAGATAACTGTTATACCATCCAGTAATACTTCTTTTAAAGGGGTTTCATTGTACGAAATGATGCCAACATCTTTACCAATCTTCAATTTTTTTAACAAGCATATTTTAATCAGGTTGGCAAGGTCTAATTCTTCTATAACTATAAAAACATCCCCTTTACTTACCGTTGTATCAGTTTTTATTTCAGAAAGAACTTCAGATTTAAAAGAATTTTGCATACAAAATTTTTTAAATCCCTTTACAATCTCCGGAGGATATGGAATCATTGTGGAATGTACTAACCGTAAATTTGAATATTTTTTTAATAAATCAAGTCCTTCGTCCAGGGCATCAATGATATCATTTTCAAAATCCTGATAAACAGCACCACATTTTAAATTAAGAAAAGGTATTTTTTTGTCTAATATAATCAGTTGGTCGGGTGGTATGGATTTGATAATCTGCATCGCTTCATCCGGGTTTTCATAGAAGTAAGGCATAATCACTATAAAGTTGTAATCACTTAAATGATTTTCTACCAGGCTTTTTAAAATCTGTACATTGAAGTGGTGAATTTTTAAATCTACTATAGCATTTTTGCCCAACTTTTCAATGAAGGCATTGTAAATTTGTTTTTTGTAATTACTGATTTTATTAAAAATTAGTAAAACTTTTATAGGCACATCTATGTCTACATTATTAATGTAGTATCCTTTTCCTTTTATGGGAACAATAGTACCTTTCTCTCTTAATATCGTATATGCTTTTTCAACTGTTACCCTTGATACAAAGTATTCTTCACTTAGTTCATTAATTGATAAGATCTTCTGTCCTTTTTTTAGCTTTCCCCGGCGGATGGCATCCGTTACTGCATTAACAATCTGAAGGTACTTTGGCGTTTTACTTTCTACCCCAATGTCTAGGAGTGGCATCATGTAAGCAATTGTAATTTGCCATCAAAATACGTAATCCTTTAATAACAGAAACTTAAATTTAGAGAATTTATAAAGCAAGGGACTTAAAATATAATATTGGTTATCAATACTTTTTTATCATTTTTTATAAAAGATGGCAGCAGCAAATTCTATATAAAGAATTTTAAAAGAACATTCAATACAAACCCATACAGGATCAGTTTTTAAGTGCTGATCCAATGTCAGTAAGGTTTATAGAAAGAAATATATTTCATTAATTCCTCTTTAGTCTTGCAATACTATACTCTAGTCTTGAACATATGATTTCCATAATTTAGGTTTTCTTCTTTTTTTTTAACTTTTTTATTTGATAATAAGGATAGTGAAGGATACATAGATTCATAATTCTCATTTATTTACACTAAGAGTTTTAAATATTTTAAAATATTCTTAACAACTTATAACTAAATTCAAACAATGATTGCTATGAGTAAAGAAACTACTACCATTTCCCTTTGGTACAAGTACCTTCTTATCTTCTTTTTATTTATTTTTTGTGGGCAAACCTTATTCGCCCAAACTACTATTTCTGGACGCATTGTAGATAATGCCACTAATGAAGGTGTGCCCAGAGTAAGTGTAATGGTAAAAGGTACTAACCGGGGCACCCTTACGGATGATAGAGGAAATTATCAAATTAATGCAGCCCAGGGAGAAATTCTGGTATTTACCAGCCAGGGTTTTACTTCCCGTGAAGTAACTGTTACGGGAACAACTGTTAATATCAGTTTTGTTCCTGATAACCGTGAAATGTCTGAAGTGGTGGTAATTGGTTATGGCCAAAAAAACCGCAGGATGCTTACAGAGTCTATTGGTACGGTAACAGCAAAGGAAATTCAAAAGCTACCAGTAGCCAGCGCCGATGCTGCCATACAAGGTAGGGTTTCCGGCGTTCAAATTACCAGTGTTGATGGTACTCCCGGCGCTCAGGTGGCTGTAAGGGTTAGAGGTGTAGGAACAGTAGGTAATACCCAACCCCTTTTTGTGATTGATGGTATACCTGTAGGTAATGGTTCGGGAGGAGATCCGGTAAATGGTGGCCGGAACACAAATCCGTTGGCATCCCTGAATCCTTCAGATATTGAAAATATATCCGTATTGAAAGATGCCTCTTCGGCAGCCATTTATGGTATGAGGGCTGCAAACGGTGTAGTATTGATTACGACCAAAAGAGGAAAATCAGGTAGACCCAGAATTACGTTAGATGCTTTTCAGGGGATGCAGCAATTTCCTAAAAATCTGAAGGTCAATAACACACAGCAATATGTAGAGCTTGCACAGGAAGCCATAACAAACAGGAACATACAAGATAATTTATCTCCTGGCCAAACAGGTTTCAGGGTTTTGCATCCTGACTTGTTGGCTGGCTCACCAACAAGTGTATTAGGTATTAATACTGATTGGGAAGCTGCTTCTATTAATAAAAATGCACCTATAGCCAATTATAATGTTGGCGTATCCGGAGGCACTGATTTTGCCAATTACTTTTTTTCCATGGGCTACTTCAACCAGGAAGCTATTACCAGGGGATGGGATTTAGAACGATATACATTTCGTGCTAATTCAGATTACAAAATTGGAAATCGGTTTAAAATTGGTCAAACCCTGGCTGTATCTTTCCAGGAAACAAACAGGGGCATGAATGGAGGCGGTGATGGATTCTATTATGCCAATAACATTGGCATGCCACCTTTCTTTAAAATTTATGATGATCAAAATACAATTCCCGGCAACAGGTATGGTTTTAATGGCAATTTAAATGTTGCAGGTATTACAGCAGGAAACCAGTTTGGTCTTAATGAAATTGTTGATGACCAGGTACATGATTACAGGTTATTAGGTGGCTTGTATGGCGAGTTGGAATTGCTCAGAGGCTTACGTTTCAGATCTGCCGCTTCTATTGATTTAGGTTTTGGCAGGAACACCAGGTGGCAACCCGCTTTTAATGCAGCAGAAATTGGTTATGCAAGAGATGCCAATAATTTTTCTGACAACAGAGGTCAGGGCTATACACAGGTATTTACAAATACTTTATCTTATGAAAGATCGCTGCAAGATCATTCTTTCAATTTATTGGGCGGTATAGAGTATCAGAAAATCAGGGGCAATAATTTAAGTTATGGAGGTGTAAACTTTTCCAGTACTGACCCTGGTTTTTATACTGTGGTTAGC
>JACDAZ010000211.1 GCA_013695175.1 Flavisolibacter sp.
AAAAGGAAGTCCCAGAATTCTGATATTTAAAAAATGAACAGCCTTTTCATAAACCAGGGGCGATTTTACGGTAGCACCTAATATTATGGGTGCTATAAAAAAAGTTATCAGCATACCCGCCAATGCAATCGCTATCGCCACCCATATGCCCTGGTTAAAGATTTTACCAATTTCTTCTGGCCTGTTTTCACCGGCACGCCTTGATATTAATGCTTGTAAGCCATTATTTAAGCCATAACCTGTTGCTGCAAAAATTAAATAAAACACTCCTGTTATACTGGCAACAGCCAAAGCCTCTTCGCTTAAGTGCCCAAGAAATACATTGTTTATGATAAAATTCAGTTGCGGAACAAGCAAAGCCACACTTATAGGCAAAGCAATTTTAATGATCTGCCTGTAACTAAGTTCAAATTGTAAATTGGAAGCCATTGCTTAAAAAAGCTGCAAGCTATGTTAAACAGCTGCTACTGTCAAAGCGAATGGCATGAATTGCTTATTTTGCGAAAAAGATAGGATTTGCGAACACTGATTGAATTGGAAAACGGGGAACAGGAACAGGCAAATGTGCTTTTGTGTGAGTTGGGCGAACAATACGTTATTCATGGTATGTATGATGAAAGAAGCCGTACCATCACCAGCTTGCAATACCTTGAAATAGAAAACTGGACAAGAGAAATTATCGAAAAATTATCCCGTAAATTTTCTGAATTAAAGTCAGAGAAACAGTTTTTCTGTTCTGCTTTTCCAAAGAATATTTTGATTCCGAGAAATTACTTTTTTGAGCAAAATATATTGCACCTGATGTTTGACATGCAAAAAGATTTTTTCATGCAGGATCAGATTCCGGAATGGCAGATTATAAACAGTTATGCTTTTCCGGACGCAGCACATAAATATTTAAGTGAACAATTTCCATCTGCAGAATTTCGAAATGTTTTTACACCATCATTAAAAATTTATAATGGTTTTACTGCTGAAAACCAGGTAGCCATATTTTTTAATTCAAAACAGTTTAGAGTCATTATAAAAAAAGGAGGTCAGTTACAATTAGCTCAGATGTATATATATACTTCTTCATCTGACGTTATTTACTACCTGTTGAAAATATTTTTAGAACTCGACCTATCCAAAGACGATACTATTTTAATTTTATCCGGATTGATTGAAGAAGATTCTGCCTTATACAAACAATTATTTAGTTATTTCCCGCATATACATTTTGCTGTTCCGTCTACAATAAAACTGTTGAACAGTGACAAACCACATCATTATTTTACTTCTTTATACAACCTGGCTGCATGCGTATCATAAGCGGTTCTCTTGGTGGCAGAAAAATTAATCCACCGGCTAAAATGCCCTATACCCGTCCTACAACAGATATTGCTAAGGAAGGATTGTTTAATATCCTGCAAAATAATCTTGATTTTGAAGAATTAAAAACACTTGACTTGTTTGGTGGTACGGGCAGTATAACATATGAATTGGCATCCCGTGGCGCAAAAGATCTGACCATTGTTGAAAAGGACAACAATATGTTTGCGTTCATCAAAAAAACAACAGCAGGTTTAAAAATAGAAAATGTAAAGCTGGTAAAATCCGATGTTTTCAAATTTATAAATCAAAGTACAGATCAATATGATTTTATTTTTGCAGGCCCACCTTATGCTTTACAAACCATAGATGAATTACCAAAACTGATATTCGAAAAAAAATTATTAAATGAAAATGGCTGGTTTATTTTAGAACATACACCCAGAAATCTGTATGAAAATTTTCCTTTCTTTAAATCATCCCGAAATTATGGTACCACCATATTTTCCATATTTATAAACCAGTTTGCCACAACAGAATAAGATGCTGAAAAAAGAAGCCAGGAAAATAATAAAGAAGAAAAAAGAAGAGGCATCTGCAACAGAGCAAATGAAATGGGATGATCTGATCCTGATTCATTTTCAATCCATTGAACTTCCATTTCTTTCATCCGTTATGAGCTTTTATTCAATTGAAAACATGAATGAAATAAATTCTTTTATTATTACGGATTACCTGCATTTTAAAAACCCTTCATTGCAATTAGCCTATCCTAGAATGAATACAGAAACCATATCCATGGATGCAGTACTCACTTTTCCGGATTCAGCATTTGAAGAAAATGAATTTGGAATTACAGAACCTGTTGGCAATGAAAAGATACCGGCGCATGAATTGGATCTTGTTTTGGTTCCTTTACTTGCCTTTGATAAAAAAGGAAGCAGGGTTGGATATGGAAAAGGTTATTACGACAGGTTTTTAAAAAAGTGTAATGACAATTGTCTTAAAATCGGATTGTCCTATTTCGATGCTGTTGACGAGATAGAAGACACGGATGAATTTGATGTACCTTTAGACCTTTGTGTAACACCGCAACAGGTCTATGTTTTCTAATTGGTTCTTAAAGTCATTCAGGATTCTGCTTCTTCCTTTTGCTTTAATCTTCTGGTTTATTATCTGGCTGCGCAACTGGCTTTACGATAAAGAGTATTTTAAATCAGTTTCATTTGGTATGCCACTTATTTGTGTTGGTAATCTTTCTGTTGGAGGAACAGGTAAATCACCTATGGTAGAATACCTGGTGATGCGATTAAAAAATCAATATAAAGTTGCCACCTTAAGCCGTGGCTACAAAAGAAAAACTAAAGGCTATGCTTTAGCAACATCTGAAAGTACAGCAATTGATATAGGTGATGAACCTATGCAGTTTTACAGGAAATTTCCCGGTGTTCCCATTGCTGTTGGTGAAGAACGTATGGATGCTATTCCGCAATTGCTACATGATAAACCGGCAACAGAAGTCATTATATTGGATGATGCTTTTCAGCATCGTACCATAAAAGCAGGCTTAAATATTTTACTTTCCGAGTACAATAATTTATATACCAGGGATTTCTTTTTACCAACAGGCGACCTGCGTGACCTGCGAAGCAGTTATAAAAGAGCAGGTATTATTGTAGTTACTAAATGCGATCCTCATTTAACTGTTGATCAAAAAAAAGCAATTATAAAAGAAATAGATCCGCTTCCGTACCAGCATGTATTTTTCACTTCTATCATTTACGCCACACCACACCATATAATTAAGCACACCTTGCATCATTTAGATGAGCAGGCTGAAGTGCTTTTGATAACAGGTATTGCCAATCCCCGTCCGTTGAAGGATTACCTTGAAGAACATATTGAAACCTACCATATGATCCATTATGGCGATCATCATATTTTTTCTATAGATGACTGGAATGACATAAAAAATAGGTTTGAAAATATTGAAAATAAGAACAAGATTTTGGTAACTACAGAGAAAGATGCAATGCGATTATTAAAATTTGAACATGAACTGGCATCACTTCCGTTTTATGTCTTACCCATTGAGCATCAGTTCTTATTTGGGGAAGGAACAATGTTTGATAATATAGTTGCTAATTTCATTGAAAATTTTAAACAGCCTTAGGAACATGGGAAGAAAAAATACGAAAAAAACAAAGAAGAAAGAGCCGAAAAAAGATAGTTATAAAGGAAGAATTGAAATTACAAGATCAGGAATGGGCTTTGTAATAGTGGAAGGGCTGGAAACAGATGTTTTAGTGCGTCCCAACGATTTTAATTCTGCCATGCATGGCGATACAGTTCGTATAGTAGTTACACCACAACATGAAGGTAAAAGAATGCAGGGTAAAGTTTCGGAAGTAATTGAAAGAAAGCAATCTGAATTTATCGGTAAACTTCAAATGAATAAAGGTTTTGCATTTTTTGTTTCTGATTCAGATAAAAAAATGCCCGATATCTATATTCCGCAACAATCTTTTAATGATGCAGAAGACGGCAGCCGGGTGGTAGTTCGTATTACAGAATGGGAACAGGGTAGTGGTAAAAGACCTGTAGGAGAAGTGGTTACTGTTTTATCTGAAGAAGATCTGAATGATGTAGCCATGAAAGAAATTTTATTGGAAAACGGTTTTCCATTAATATTTCCTGATGAAGCTATGGAAGAAGCAGCACGAATTCCTGAAGTGATTACACAAAATGAAATAGATCGCAGGAAAGATTTTAGAAATATTCTTACAATCACAATAGATCCGGTTGATGCAAAAGATTTTGATGACGCTCTTTCTATACGCGTTTTAAAAAACGGAAACTATGAAATAGGAATTCATATTGCCGATGTAACGCATTATGTAAAGGATGATACATTATTGGATGAAGCTGCTTATGCAAAAGCTACATCAGTATACCTTCCTGACAGGGTAAGTCCTATGCTGCCAGAGCATATTTCAAATGTTCTTTGTTCTTTACGCCCCCATGAAGACAAGCTTACTTTTTCTGCTGTTTTTCAAATGACACCAAAAGGACAGGTAAAACAATACTGGCTTGGAAAAACAGTTATTCACTCCGATCACAGGTTTACTTATGAAGAAGTTCAGGAAATTATAGAAAAACAGGAAGGTTCGTTTATGGATGAAGTGCTGTTGCTGAACAGCATTGCGCAGCGGTTACGTAAAAAAAGATTTGATGCGGGAGCTATAAACTTTTCATCGCAGGAAGTACGCTTTAAATTGGATGAAAATGCAAAGCCTATAGGAATAGTTGTTAAAGAAAGTAAAGAAAGCCACCAGCTGGTTGAAGAATTTATGTTGCTGGCAAATAAACATGTTGCTGAAAATATTGGTAAGATCAAGGTCAATAAAAAACCTATTCCATTTCCTTATCGTGTGCATGACCTGCCAACAGAAGAAAAATTGGGACCCTTTATGATATTTGCACGAAAGTTTGGGCACAAGTTCGATACATCTACACCGGAAGCTATTGCATCATCTTTCAATCAAATGCTGCAGGATGCTCACGGCAAACCGGAGCAACATGTGCTTGAGCAATTAGGTATCCGAACAATGGCTAAAGCTGTTTATACAACAGAAAATATTGGTCATTATGGTTTGGGTTTTGATAGTTATTGTCATTTTACTTCACCCATTCGGCGCTACCCCGATATCCTGGTTCATCGTGTATTACAGGATGTGTTGACGGATAATATAAAGCCTGATAAAAAGATGGAGCAAAAATGCAGGCATAGCAGTGAAAGAGAAAGAGCTGCCATGGAAGCAGAAAGAGCTGCCAATAAATACAAACAGGTTGAATACATGCGCAACTTTTTGGGC
>JACDAZ010000473.1 GCA_013695175.1 Flavisolibacter sp.
TAGTGGATGAATTTTCTCCGGGTTTAAGTATAGCAAGACATAAAGGTTTTGAAACATCTTCTTATGAATATATGTTATTATGTGACGATGATAATTGGCTTGAGAATGATTATGTAGAAACAGCATTTAATTTATTGGAGAAGAATGAAGACATTGGAATTATTGGTGGTGTTGGTGAAGCTGTTGCAGAAACTAAAATTCCTGATTGGTTTTGGCAAAAACAAAATGCTTATGCAGTGGGTAAATTATTTTCTACAGGTGGGTATGTAAAATATGTTTACGGTGCCGGTATGGTTCTTCGAAAATCTGTATATATGGCTGCCTTAAATAAAGGTTTTGTTTCTTTATTAAGTGACCGAAAAGGTAAAGAGCTTTCTTCCGGGGGCGATATTGAACTATGCTATATATATCAGTTGATGGGATACAAAATCTTCCAATCAGACAATTTAAAATTTAAGCACTTTGTAAGTGATTCAAAGCTTACTTCAGAATATAAAAACAAGATCAATAAGGGCTTTGCTAAAACAATTCTTGTTTTAAGACCTTATGATCTTGTAGTAAATAAACGTAACGAAAGTGCTCATTCTTTGTGGTTTAAAGAATATTGTTATATAGCAAGAGAAGCCATTACAAACCTATTTCATCCTAAAGAAGATTGGACTTACTTAAAAAGCTCTTTAAAATTAATGCTTACTCACAGAAAAGAATTTTGTAAAAATATAATTGCTATAAGAACATTTGCTGCATATTAATGAAAAGTACTGTTGTTGTTCCTACATATAATGGCAAGAAAAGGATTTTAAACTTGCTGCGTTCTATGCAAAATCAATCACAATTACCTGATGAAATAATTGTTGTTGTAGATGGGTCAACAGATAATACCATCAAAGCAATTGAAAACGAAAATTTTAATGATTTGCCTTTAGTTGTTCATGTTCAGGAAAATAAAGGACGACCTGCGGCACGTAACACAGGATTAAAACTTGCCAATCACGACCTCATAATATCCTTCGATGATGATATGGTGCTGACTCCTCATGTTATAGAATTACATGTAAAACATCACCAAAAACATCCTGATTCTGTTTGTATTGGTTACCAGGCAGAAAAGAAGCCGGAAATTAATACACCTAATTACCATTTTCTTGATTTTCGATATCATCTTAGTCAAAAGTGGCATAAGGCATCACCCCATTATCCTAAATCAATGGAAATGCATAATTATCAATTGACAACTGCTAATTGTTCTTTTCCAAAAAAAATCATTAAAGAAGTGGGTGCTTTTGATGAAAATCTTAAAGAAGTGGAAGATTTTGATTTAGGGACAAGGATTATGAAAAAAGGCTTTTTAATGTTTTATAATCCTGATATTTTGGCCTGGCATGATAATACCGATTGGGATTTTAAAAAATTTGTGCAAAGACAAGTGCAGTATAGAGCAGATGACCTTTCTTTTGTAAAAAAGCTTGAAGTGGAAGGATCACTGGATGAGAGGTTGAAAAAGCACCCCCGTTTTAGGGCAGATACAAAATATAATTTTTTGAAGAGCAGTATTATAAATTTTTTAGCTAACCCTACATGGATAAGCATGGCGGAAAAAAAGCCTTTCACCTTGTTACCTAAAAATTTTCGTTATCGTTTAATGGATGTTGTTGCTACTGCATTTACCTATAAACGGAAAAGGCCAGAATAACATAAAATGTCATTAACACCCACTTTGAAAAACAGACGAATCCGGATCCTGCACTTTGCAAAAATTATATCCAGAAATGATTTTGTAGATTCGATTGTTTCAAATCTTGATACTGAAAAATTTGAAGTTGTTATAATTACTTTTGAAGATACTTCATTAACATTTGCACCGGTTTTTAAAGAAAAAGGATTAGAACATATTAATTTAAATATCCGTAATGCCTGGCATTTTCATAAAATTATCCCTCCAATAAGTAAAATTATTAAAGAAAAACAAATAGATGTTTTTCATGCACATTTATTTGAAGAACAGTTTACCGGAGCATTTTTGCGAATGAAGTTTCCCAAAGTGAAATTTATTATCGGCCGACACTATTCAGATGAAATTTATTTATTGCATAAAAATATTAAACGCAAAGTTTGGATAAAAATAGAAAATTTTGCTAATAATATGGCAGATGCTATTGTTGCAGGTTCACAAATGGTAAGCGATCTTCTTATCAAACAAAATATATCGCAACAAAAGATTGCATCTATTCCTTATGGGTTTGATTTTACAGATTACCGGTATCAGAAAAATTCATCTGAAGAAACAGCATCAGTAAGAAATAAATATAAAGTTGGTGAAAATGATCTTTTACTGATAAATGTTTCAAGGCTTTTTAAATTAAAAGGCCAGGATCTTTTGATAGAGGTCTTTGCCGACTTATATAAAAATTACCCCAATATTAAATTGCTTATTGTGGGTGCTGGCGATGAAAGGCAATCGCTTGAAGAAAAGGTAAAGCAACTTGGCCTGCAGGAAGTTATTCAATTTACCGGCTGGCTTAAAGATGCGCATAAATATGTTTCAGCTTCAGATATTGTAGTGCATCCTACTTTAAGTGAGATGTTCTCACAATTGATGATCGAAAGTATGGCACTGCAAAAACCACTTGTTATTAATAAAGTGTCCGGGGTTCCCGATGTAATACAACATAAATGGAACGGGATGATCTGCAATCATAATCATAGAGATTGGTTTCAGGCACTAAAATATCTTATTGAAAATAAGAGTATAAGAGAAGAGATAGGATATAATGCTGAGCAGCATGTAAAGAAACATTATCAAATATGTGATGTGATTATGAAGTATCAGAAACTTTATCAAGATTTAAATTCAGCGTATTGAGACTACTTTATTTAGGGAATTGGGCATTGAATGATGGGTTGACACAGGCAACTGTTTTACCACATATCCGTTTATTGTTACATGCTGAAAAACTTCAACATCTTGTATTTGTCACAATTGAACGAAATGGCCAGGTTCCGCAAACACCTTCCTACCTGGTAAGCGATAAAATTTCCTATGAACCTTTAGTAAGCAGGAATATGAACTTGAATATCTTCAATAGGATATTGGATTTAAAAGATTTTCGATCTCAAATTAAACTGCTTATAAAAAAATATAATATAGAAAAAGTCATAGCAAGAGGGTCACCGGCTGGTGGTTTAATTTATTCTATTTGTGCGAAAAACAATATTCCATTATATGTTGAATCTTTTGAGCCACATGCAGATTATATGAAAGAATCAGGTGTATGGGGACAATTTGATCCGAGGTTTTTATTGGAAAAAAAATGGGAATCGGCTTTGAAAAAGAAAGCAACAGGCCTTATTCCTGTAGCTGAAAGATATAAGCAGCAATTAATAAAAGAAGGTGTAAAGGGAGAAAAAATAGCAGTCGTTCCCTGTAGTGTAAATCTTGAAAAGTTTAATTATAAAGAGGACGATAGAATACGTATCAGGAAAATGTTAAACATACCTGAAGATGCATTTGTAGGTGTGTATGTTGGTAAGTTTGGAGGTTATTATTTTAATGATGAAGCTTTTTTGCTTTATAAGAAAATAATGGATGTTTCAGATACATGGATACTTATAGTATCTCCCGATCCTCCTGAACAAATCTTACAGAAAATAAAAGAATTTGATTTACAGGCAGAACGTATAAAAATAACTTCAGCCAATCATGATGAAGTATCTTCTTATTTATCTGCAGCTGATTTTGGATTTGCAACTATAAAGCCATCACAAAGCAAGAATTTTCTGTCCTTGATAAAAATTGGAGAATATTGGGCATGTGGCTTACCGGTTATCATTACAGAAAACGTAGGTGATGATTCAGATTTTATAGAAGAACAAGGAATAGGAGTAAAACTAAAAAATGGATGGAAAGATCAGTCACCATCTTTTTATTTAAATATGGTGGCTGAACTAAAAGAAATAAAAGATAAGCCTCGTATACGTTCTATTGCAGAACAACGTAGAAGTTTAAATAATGTAGTAAAGGCCTATGAATATTTTGACCTGCTATAGTAAAGTATAAGATGAAAGAAAAAAAAAAGGTCCTTATATTATGTACCGGACCCAGAAATTGTGTTCCCACACAGCGATTAAAATATGAACAATACCTGGATCAGCTTGAGAAAGAAGGTTATTCTTTTACTTTATCGCCTTTTCAAACCAAAAGATTTTGGAAGATTATTTATCAACCGGGTCATCTTATTGAAAAAGTTTTCTGGGTGGGAGTTGGATATTTAAAAAGAACATTTGATCTTTTACGTTTACCTTTTTATGATGCCGTATATATTAGTTTATGGGTTACACCCATTGGTTTTCCTTTTTTTGAAAAAATGGTATTAGCCTTAAATAAAAATGTGATCTACGATATAGATGATATGATATTTATGAACCAGGCAGATGCAGATAAGGGTTTTATTCAAAAACTAAAAGGGAAAAAGAAGCCTTTGGTTTTAATGAAAGAAGCAAAATATGTAATAGTATGTACTCCAAAGCTTGAAAAAATAGCACTGGAGATTAATAAATATAAAAATGTTATTGATATTTCTTCCACACTGGACACCCAACGTTTTTTACCTGTGCCGGATTATAAAAAAAAGGAAGAGACCATAATTGGATGGACCGGTTCTCACAGTACAATTCCTTTTTTAAAAACGCTTACTCCTGTTTTGCAGGCAGTAGCATCAAAACGCAATATTAAATTGCTGGTTATAGCTGACCAGGCTTATGAAATGGTAGGTGTTGATACGGAGTTTGTTAAATGGACAAGTGAAAATGAAGTACAGGATCTTCATAGAATTGATATAGGGGTTTATCCTATACCAATGAATGAGTGGTCATTAGGAAAAAGTAGCTTAAAAGCACTTACTTATATGTCTGTAGCTTTGCCTGTTGTAACCCCGGCTTTTGGCACTAATTTTCGAATAATTGAAGATGAAATAGATGGTGTTTTGGTAAACAATGAGGAAGAGTGGGTTCAAAAATTAATTGAATTAATAGATGATGTGGAGATGAGGAAAAGAATTGGAATAGCAGGGCGAAAAAAAGTAGAAGAACAATTTTCGGTTAAAGCAAATTATGCTAAGTATTTAAAAGTATTTAAAACAGTAATAGGAATATGAAGAAAAAGATTTTTATGGCCGGGGTAGGAGGTATGCTTGGTGAAGCCTTTTATACCATTTTTAAAGATGAATATGATATAAAATGTACTGATATAGATTTGAATGAAAGCTGGTTAGAATACCTTGATTTTCGTGTTTATGAGGACTATAAGAAACAAGTGGTAGATTTTAATCCTGATTATCTTTTTCATATTGGTGCTCATACAAGTCTTGAGTATTGTGAACAACATCCTGATGATGCATATTTAACAAATACGATAGCAGTTGAAAATGCCGTACAAATTGCAAATCATCTAAACATTCCCTTGCTGTATATCAGTACTGCAGGAATTTTTGATGGATCTAAAGATGTATATGATGACTGGGATCTACCAAATCCTTTAGGACATTATGCCAGGAGTAAATATGCAGGTGAGGTATTTGTAAGCCAAAATTGTAATCGCTTTTTAATATGCAGAGCAGGTTGGATGATGGGTGCTGGGCCTGAAAAAGATAAGAAGTTTATACAGAAACTAATGGCCCAAATTAAAGGGGGTAAAAAAGAACTTTTTGTTGTTGATGATAAATTAGGTACACCTACCTATACGCATGATTTTGCTAACAATGTAAAACTTCTTATACAAAAAGAGTATTGGGGTTTATATAACATGGTATGCGGAGGAATTACAGGGCGTTTAGAGGTTGCGGAAGAACTAGTGAATTTATTAAATCTCAAGTTAGAAATTAAGGTCACACCCGTTTCTTCTGAATTTTTTAAAGAAACTTATTTTGCAGCAAGACCGGCATCTGAAAGATTATTGGATAAAAAATTAGATCTAAGGAATGTAAATATTATGCGTGATTGGAAAATTTGTTTAAAAGAGTACCTGGACAAATACTACAC
>JACDAZ010000236.1 GCA_013695175.1 Flavisolibacter sp.
GGATGGTATCAGGTTTCGGGGATATTCTATTCCGGAATTGCAAAAAAAATTACCAAAAGCAGAAGGAGGTTCTGAGCCTTTACCGGAAGGATTGTTTTACCTGATGCTGGTTGGTGAATTTCCTGAAGATAAAGATGCGCAACATATAACAGATGTATGGCAACGCCGCAGCCATGTTCCTAATCATGTTTTTGCTACTATTGAAGCATTACCGGTTTCTTCACATCCTATGACGCAATTTGTTATTGCTGTAATGGCATTACAAACAGAAAGTCAGTTTGCAAAACGATACGCTGCAGGCATGAATAAAAAAGATTATTGGGATGCTGTTTTTGATGATAGCATGGATCTTATTTCTCGTTTACCACGAATTGCAGCTTATATATATCGTCGTAAATATAAAAAGGGCGAACATATACAACCCAATGGGTTGTTAGACTGGGCTGGGAATTTTGCTCATATGATGGGTTATGAAGATGATAGCTTTAAAGAATTGATGCGTTTATATATGACCATTCATGCCGATCATGAAGGAGGTAATGTTTCTGCTCATGCCACTCATTTAGTTGGGTCTGCATTAAGTGATCCTTACTTATCACTTGCTGCCGGATTAAATGGACTTGCCGGTCCTTTACATGGCTTGGCAAACCAGGAGGTAATAAAGTGGATATTCGAGATGCGGGAAGAACTGAACACTGAAGCTCCTTCCGGGCAGCAAATTGAAGAATATGTAAAGAGAACGCTGGAAGAAGGTAAAGTTGTACCGGGATATGGACATGCTGTTTTGAGAAAAACAGATCCCAGGTTTACTGCTCAAATGGAGTTTGGGAAAAAGCATATGCCTGATGATCCTCTTGTACAAACTGTGTGGAATATTTATGAATCTGTTCCGCCAATTTTACAATCATTAGGGAAAATTAAAAATCCATGGCCAAATGTTGATGCTCATAGTGGTGCTTTATTGGTACATTATGGGATGGTAGAGTACGAATTCTACACGGTCTTATTTGGTGTAAGTCGTGCCCTTGGTGTATTATCAAGCTTATGTTGGGATAGAGCACTGGGCTTTCCGCTGGAAAGACCAAAATCTGTTACTACAGATTTAGTTAGAAAATGGCTTCAGGGAGAAGATGAAATCTGGGGTGAATAACCATCAGGAATTACTGCTTTTATATAAGAAGAGGCTTTCTTTTATGAAGCCTCTTCTTATATATATTAATGCATGGTATTGACTAAAAGAAATGATCTAGAGCCTTTAAACTAATTGGTTTTTCCCATATAGTAAGTTTAGAACCATCTAGTTCTGAAGGCATAGTTGGACGAAAAGCACTTATTAAGTGGAAGTGAACCTGTGGATAATAACGGTACATTTCAGGTAGTTTGTCCCACCCTAAACCATCAGGTAAATTATAATCAATAAAAACAAAATCTGGTGTGATTTCTCCTAAACGTTTCATACCATCTGCCAATGTATGCGCAATATGAACTTCATAATTCTTACGCAAAAAATAATTTTTCATCAGCAGGCATAAATCCACTTCGTCATCAATGATTAACACTTTCTTCCTCATGTCCATATTCTATAAAGCGATAATTCCGTAATTATTATACCAAAGAAGTTCAAGGTATATAAATCTTGCAAAATTGAATAACAAACTGCTGTAGATTTTTTTACTCAGCAGTTAATATAGGTTAAAATTCCAGTAGTGTTTGGTTTGGTACGATTATTTGATTTATGAAGGAAATTATTGATAATTTTTAAAAAAGATCATTATGAGTACGAATTCAAAAATCATTTTAGGAGTATTAGGCGCTGCCGCAGCTGGCGTTGCAATAGGTTTACTTTTAGCACCTGAAAAAGGTACTGAAATGAGAAAAAAATTAGCAGATACAGCTGAAGGTTGGGCAGATCATTTAACTGATCTTTTTGCAAATGCAAAAGGTGATATTGAAAATCTATCCAAGAAAGGATCAAAAGCAGCTAGTGATGCAGCAAGCACAATTAGTAATGCAAGAGAAAGCTATAGCTAAATTTTAAAGTAGGTTTGATGTATGTCAAACCTGCTTTTTTATAAACACTTTTTGCATGGAAGAACAAAAAACGTCTAATTTCAAAAATCTCAAAACCCATGTAAGTCAATATGCACAAACGTATATTGCACTCACAAAAGCAAAGGCTACTCAAGGTGCTTCAACAGCAGCTTCGGGGATCGCAATTGGGATTGCAGCTTTGTTTCTGGGTATTTTCTTTTTATTTTTCCTTTTTTGTGGTTTAGCCTTTTGGCTTGGAACGTTAGTTAACAGTACTGCTGGTGGCTTTTTTATTGTTGCAGGTTTATTTCTGTTACTGGTAGTTTTGATATTTGCCTTACGTAAAAAAGTTATTGTTCCTGCCATACGAAACGCAATCATCAGCAAAGTATATGAATAGACGTATAAAAACATATGAGGACCTGGACCAGGAACAGCAAAGACTTATACAGGAATTAAAGGTTCATGAAGAACTTATTAAAATAGATATAGCTGGCTTAAAAGAGGATCTTAAACCTTTTAATAATGCATTTAAGACTTTGAACAAAATAGCTACACGCGATAATACTGCTCCTGTTATGAATTTTGGAATGGAAATGGGCATTGACATTCTTATCCGCCGCTTCCTGTTAGCAAAAGCAGGTTGGCTTACTAAAATTGTTGTACCATTTGTAGTGAAAAACTATTCCTCTCATTTTATAGGTGCAGAAAAAAGGGAAGCATTAATGAAGAAGGTAAAGAACATGTTTATTAAGCTTCGTCCAAAAGCATCTTCACCTACAACTGAATATAATACACAATAATAATCCATGTAAAATATTTTCATGTAGAAGATATTCCTGAAACTACGATTGTTGAGGAAATAAATTCTTACTAAAAAGTGTCTTGGGTTTAGATAAAACAGGTACAATATTTTCTTTATATAGTTTATAAATTTATGGGTTATGGATCATCAAAATTTTGACCCCCGAAATAAAAACAAGAGTAAAGACGGATATCAAAATCCTGCTGATGAAACTCCCCGGAGAGAAGGTGGCGATGATGCTTTAGCAGAATCTTCGCCAGAAGATACCAGGGCAGATGAAAAAGTCATAGTTAATGAACAAAGAGAAAATAAAGTTGTAAATGCACCTTCACAAACAGCAGCACATGTTACAAAGGGAAATGATGAAGATATTGTAAATAGTGCTGGTTAATGGAAGGATAAGATTTGGATTAAATACCGGAAGAAAGGATTGACCTCCTGGCTTGTGAAGAATTAAGGTGGATGTGATGAAGATATAGCCGGGAGGTTTTTAATTAAAACAATTGTTGAACGTCTGTTTTTATAGCAGGCGTTTCTTTTGTATAAATAAGTTGTTTTTATAATTATTTTTGATGCATCTGATGAAACAATAAGAAAAAGGTGCAGTATTACCGCACCTTCACAAAGAGCTATTATATAATTGCTAATCTACTCTTCTGAAGCCACCGGCAATTAAACTAAGTACAAAAAGTACTAAAAAGATAAAGAACAAGATTTTAGCAATTGAGGCAGCACCTGAGGCTATCCCACCAAAACCAAATATTGCTGCTATAATAGCAATCACCAGAAAAATAACTGTCCAACGTAACATAATCTAAAGTTTATAGGTTAATAAATTTTTCCGTAGTTAAATATTAAAGAATTGTACCACAAAATCGGTTTTCTACAATCGCACTAAAAAATTTTTATGAGGATTCTTTTCCACTTCACCTATAGTGTAAAAGGTAAAAAATTCAGGAAAATTTTGGTATGATTTAAGATGTTGCTGTAGCTATACAATTTGATGTAATGAAAAATTTTTCTACAGGATCAGGAGGTGCATTAAAATCACCATTTAATTCAAGAGGAACCACAGGTCCTGCCATCCCCTCATCTAATACCATGGTTTCGATCAAAAGAGCTATGGATCCTGCATCTTCATACGTTCCCCATAAATGTCCTGATCCAATTTTTGAAAACCGGGGAAGGCAAAGAACTTAGAAATCATTTTGACCATTTCTAATATCAAAACTTGTAGAAAACATTCTACAATTTCTTTAAGTTTATTTAACTTTTTAAAGGCTTTTATTTTCTTTTGTTACTTAGAAGAAATAATAAATAATTGGTTTTCAATAAAATAAATTGTCAACACTATTTTGGAGCCACTCTTGTTTAAATTGAAGGATAAGCCAAACATAAAAAGCAATGATGAATCAAAGGCTAGCCCAAAAGCAGCGGCTAAAAATTTTGCCTCAACAGATCCAATTGCTCAATTTCTTCCATCTGAACACTCTTGAACTGGAACAAAGAATTCAACAGGAAATAGAAGAAAATCCACTACTTGAAGATCAGAAGAATGAGTTTGAGCCACTTGTTGAGAAGTATAATAAGGATTCGGTAAAAGATTACCAGGATTACGAAGAGTTTGTATATGATGATATTCCGGATTACAAACTTGAGTATAATAATTACCTGCACAACGACAAAATTCCGGAACGACCTATTACAAGTGGGTTTGATTACCGGATTTGGGTGAAGGAGCAATATAAGGTTGGTTGTGTAGATGAAAAAGAAATTGAACTAGCCGAATTCATTATTGATTCTTTAAATGAGCACGGTATAATGGAGCAGGGGGTGCTTGAACTTGCTGAAGATATTTCTTTTAAACACAATAAATGGGTTGAGCCGGAAGATATAGCATTCGTTCTTCAAAAGATTCAACAACTTGAACCTATTGGTGTAGGAGCAACAAGCATAAGAGAATGTCTTCTGATACAATTAAGCAGGTTTAATGCAAAACGTCCTGACGTAAAAATGGCCAAAAGGTTACTTGAAAATCATTTTACTGATTTGCATAATCGTAATGTGGATAAGATCAAGAGCCATTTAAAGATTGATGATGAAGAATTAAAAATTGTTTTGCAACTGATAGCTTCTCTTAAAATGAAACCTGTATGTGAACAGGAAGATGCAGTAAACGTTAATCAAAACATACTTCCCGACTTTATAGTAATTCAAAATGGTGATGAAGTTGAAGTTCAGCTTTACAGGAACAGATCCGAAAGCTTAAACATCAACACTTCCTGGAAGCAGATAGCAGAAAACACTACTCAGGTTACAACAGATAAGTCTGCCTTACAATACTTAAAAAATAAACTCCAGTCAGCACAATGGTTTGTAAATGCCGTTCAGCAAAGGGAAGGCACTATGTTAAAGATCATGAGATGCATAGTACAATTGCAGTATGATTACTTTATTACTGGCAATATAAATTTATTAAAGCCAATGATTCTGAAAAATATAGCAGAAATTGTTGGTGTGGATATTTCTACAGTTTCACGTATTACATGCAATAAATACGCAGAAACTCCTTTTGGATTAATATTGCTGAAGGATTTATTTACAGAAGGTATTGCTAATGAGAAGGGACTGGTAATCAGTAATAAGGTAATTCAATCAGCTATTGAAGATGTTATAGAAAATGAAGACAAGCACAATCCTTATACCGATCAGCAGCTGGTAAATATATTATCTCAAAAAGGATTTTCCGTAGCCAGGCGTACTGTAGCTAAATACAGGGAACAGCTTCAAATTCCGGTTTCTCATGTACGTGGATTATGGGCTTAACTTTGTACAAAATTTCGAACTATAAAAGAACCTAAACAAAATGCAGAAAATTTTAATTATTGATGATGACAGGGATATGTGCCTTTTACTAAAAAGATTTCTTACACGTCACGGATTTGAAGTGTTGGAAGCTTATAGTGGTAAAAAAGCATTGGAATTATTAGAATCAGTTGAGCCTTCCCTTGTAATGTGCGACTTCAGGTTGGAGGACATGGAAGGAAATGTATTACTAGGAAAAATTAAAGACCGTTACCCACAGGTACCGGTAATTATCATTACCGGCTATAGCGATATAAAAATAGCCGTAGAAGTAATGAAAATGGGGGCATATGATTATATAACAAAACCACTCTTTCCTGATGAAATTTTGGTAACCATAAAAAAAGCTTTGGAAGCTGCAACAGAAGAAGAAACAGGTGCTGTACATGGCAAACATAAAGCTGCCATTTCATCAACTTCTTCTAATGCAACAGCTGAAAAACCTGCTTCTCCGGGATCAGATAGCCCTTCGCCAGAATTACTTTATTCCGGTGAGTATATTTTTGGTGATACACCAACTTTCAAAACTTTACTTCAGCAAATTGACCTGGTAGCACCAACAAATTATTCTGTTATCATATATGGTGAAAGTGGAAGTGGTAAAGAAGCCATAGCACAGGAAATACATAAAAGAAGTAAACGCAAATCAAAACCCTTTGTAGCTATTGATTGTGGAGCTTTATCAAAGGAACTTGCCGGTAGTGAATTATTTGGTCACGAAAAAGGATCTTTTACAGGTGCTTTAAATCTAAAAATCGGAAGCTTTGAAATAGCAAACGGTGGGACTATCTTCCTTGATGAAGTTTCTAATCTTTCTTATGACATACAGGTGTCTTTATTAAGGGTAGTACAGGAAAGGAAAATGCGTCGTGTAGGTGGCACAAAGGATACTGAGCTGGACGTAAGAATAATTATAGCAAGTAATGAAAAACTATGGGATTCTGCCAGGAAGGGTAAATTCCGCGAGGATCTATATCATCGATTTAATGAATTTAGTATAGATGTACCACCGCTTCGTCAACGGCAGGACGATATTATGCTTTTTGCAAATCATTTTCTGTATCAGACAAACCAGGAACTTGGTAAAAATCTGAAAAGATTTAGTGCTGAAGTTGAAAATATATTCAGGAATTATGTGTGGTATGGTAACCTGCGCGAATTAAAGAATGTAATCAAACGTGCAACATTATTAAGTGATGGTGAGCAGATTGAAGCAAGCTCACTTCCATTTGAAATATCGCACTTTAACAAACTTCAGTTTGATACACCTCCGGAGCCTGCTGCAGTTCATACTTTTCCAAATACAATAGATGATCTTACTGAAAGTCCAAGAACCATTTCTGAAACCACTTTAAAAGGTGCCAGTATTGATGCGGAATATGAAATGATATTGCGGGCATTAAAAAAAGTAAATTTTAATAAAAGCAAAGCTGCCAAACTGCTGAATATTGACCGGAAAACTTTGTATAACAAAATGAAACAATACCAGGAGTTCAATAAT
>JACDAZ010000250.1 GCA_013695175.1 Flavisolibacter sp.
GTTACTGACTGGTTGTAGTTGTTGTACAAACCAGGCTGCACCCATTGTGGTATCATTAGGTTGCACGTTTTGTCTTCCCTGCTGATCATTGAAAAGAAAATATTTTACATCCAGCATGCGCATGACATCCATATTCAGTTGGTCTTTGGAGAGCTGGTTCTCTATGAGATCCTGGTATAATCGCAACTTAGCAGGATGATAACCACCAATAGAACGATGGAAATATGATGTGCGAGATTCATTAAACCTGTCCGGAGCTAAATTATAAACACGGAAGTGCGGGTCCTTATCTGCAAGTATTAAATTATCGGCTTCTGTACGACTAAATATTACATCAGTATAACTTTCTTTATCAATGTAATTGTCTTCATTTAAATAATTTTTACCGGTGGCAAATAAATCAGTAGTGTTAACTAATAATATTATTGATAAGAAAACAACAGGGCTTAAAGATTTTCTCTTCCATAAATAAAGAAGTCCTACTAACAGCAAAGAATATATCAATACTCTTATAATACCACTGCCAAACATATGTTGTCTCGAAGCTTTTAATGCATTTATCACCTGTACTCCCGGGTTTTCTCCACCTTGAGCATTTTGTGCAAAAGCATCTAATATTTGTCCATCCATACCGGATTTGTAATCCATGACCAGGTACATTAAAAACAATAACCCAATCAAACCTCCTAAAACATACAAAATGAATTTAAAATTTGTAGCTACAGTTTCCCTGGCATCTTTATCAAATATTATTTTTTGCAAGGTTAAAATAGCAAGAAATGGAACTACAAATTGTATCATCACCAATGCCATGGAAGGTGCTCTGAACTTGTTATAAAGTGGCAGTGCATCAAATAAAATGTTATTAAAGCCTATGAAATATTTACCCCATGCCATAAAAGCTGAGAGTATAAAAGCAGCAAATATCCACCACCTGTGATGGGTGTCTAAAACTGCATAACCAATTAAAAACAATAAAAAACAAACAATACCAAGGTATACAGGACCTGAGGTTCCCTCACCGGGTAATGCCATACCTCCCCAATATTTTGGTAGTTGTGTAGCCAGCTGTGTGGCAGAAGCTTCAGGAATATTTCTATCTATTAATTCATCAACCAGTTTAGAATCTTCAGTATAGGCCTGACCACTGCTTTCACCAAAAGCTTTGGGCATGAATAAAGTCACCGTTTCATTCATATTAATACTCCAGCGAAATGCATAATCCTTATCTAATCCGGTAGTTTTACTTTCAACAGCACCGGCTTCAGTTGTTTCAATAGTTTTTCCGCCACGCATGGTGTATTGCGCATACTCATAAGTGGGAAACAAAGTAAAAGCAGCATTTAATATACCTATAACCGCTCCGGCAAATGCAAGCGCAAGTGCTATGGCCATATGTTTAAATTGTTTTGCTTTAAACCATATTATTATGTAACTGATGGTCATGAAGGCAAGAACAATAAACAGGTAATAACTGATTTGAGGATGGTTGGCTGTTGTTTGTAATGAAGCAAATGCCGCTGTAACAGCTAATCCCAGGATATATTTTCCTTCAAACAATAAAACCAAACCTGCAATTAAACCCGGTGCAAATGCTATAGCCATCATTTTTGTATCATGTCCGGCACTTATAATAACCGGGTTATAAGTAATGAAGGCATATGCCAAAGCACCAAAAATACCTATGTATGGATTTACCCTGAGGGCCAGCGCTAAAAAATAAAAACAAATACAGGCAAGAAAGAAAAAACTGATTGGTTTTGGTAAACCTAATGTAAGGATTGAATAAAGAACAAGAATGCCATCCGGACCTTTTACCAATACCTGGTAATTAGGCATTCCACTGAATAAATTTGTATTCCATAAAGGATAGTTTCCATACTTTTCGTAGTGCTCATGCGAGTTTTGCGACATGCCCTGTGCACCAATAATATCATGTTGTTGTAAAGTCTTTCCTTCCAATACAGGTTTGCAAAAAACTACTGAAACTAAAAGAAAAACAACAATAGCTATCAAGTGTGGAACCAGTGTTTTCAGCAGTCGTTTATTCATATGGTTGTTTTAGAATGTGGGCAAATTAATGCTATTTTACACGAAAATCCTTCATGCGCTGGCTGCTTTTTTTCTCCAGGATAGCATTCATTTGTAACGTATTCTCCATTTTAACAATGGTGCTTTTGGGCAATAACCTGGTTAAAAACGAAGCAATTGTTTCTATATTACTGATATTGGGATATTTCTTTGCCATCATTTTTAACCCTTTAGTGAACATATTCTATGGTTTGCGGATAATAAGCAGGAAGCCTTTATTTGCTCATATACCAAAATGGCTGGTGCTGGCTAATTTTATATTTCTTTTGTTGCAATTACAATACATCTTGTTTTTAAATGATAGTATCTATAACTGATAATAAACCAGTAAAATTATTTTTAATTCTTGCAGGATTTTTTATTGCCAATGCACTGATTGCTGAAATTATTGGTGTTAAAATATTTTCAATGGAAGGCACCCTGGGTTTCGCTCCTATGGAAATAAAATTTTTTGGAAATATATTATCGTTGAATTTAACAGCCGGGGTTTTGTTATGGCCTGTTGTTTTTATTATGACAGATATTATTAATGAATATTATGGGCAAAAAGGAGTTAAGTTTCTTTCCTTCTTAACTGCCGGATTAATTTTATTTGCTTTTGTTGTTTTTTATGGTGCTATGAGATTAACACCGGCAGATTTTTTTATTGTCAGCAAACAAGGAAGTGGTGTGCCTGATATGGAAAAAGCATATGAAAGTGTTTTAGGACAGGGAGGAAATATAATACTTGGTTCTTTAGTTGCCTTCATCTTAAGCCAGCTTATTGACGTTTTTATTTTTCATAAAATAAAAAAAGCAACAGGTGATAAGATGATATGGTTAAGAGCTACAGGTTCTACCCTTGTATCGCAATTAATAGACAGTTTTGTGGTTTTATTTATTGCTTTTTATATAGGAAGCAGGATCAGCAGTTCAGAAGGAGATTTTGTTTGGCCTTTCAAATTATTTATTGCAGTAGCATTTGTAAATTATATCTATAAATTTTTTGTAGCCATCCTGGTAACGCCAATCATTTATTTAATGCGTGCACTTAT
>JACDAZ010000479.1 GCA_013695175.1 Flavisolibacter sp.
ATCTTTTACTTTATAAAAAGCAAACGACTCCATTTTAATTTTAATGTAAGTAAAGTAACCTATAAATTCAGGGATAAGATTCTGGCAATTACAGGTTTTGTATGGGCAGGAGGTTTAATATTTACACTTTCTAATGTTTTTGATACAATAGTTCTGGCCGCTGTTTTACCTAATGGTTTGGCCATTGCCGGTATTTTTACACTAGCACAAAATATTTCCAGTTTAATACAGGCACCGCAGAGAGCTGTTATTTCTGCTTCTATCGGAGCATTGTCAACTGCATGGAAAGAAAAAGATTATAAGAAGATCAATATTATTTACCAGCGTTCTTCCATAAATCTTTTGATTTTTTCTACAGCTATGTTTTGTTTAATATGGCTCAATTTCGAAGATGGTGTTCGAACATTTAACCTTAGACCTATATACTTGCAGGCGCAATTTGTTTTTTTATTATTAGGTATAACCCGTGTTATAGATTTAGGCACTGGTGTAAACTCACAAATTATTGCTACATCTACTTACTGGCGATTTGAGTTTTTGACAGGTGTTATTTTGTTGGCAATGGTATTACCATTAAATTATTTGCTTACTAAAGAACTGGGTTTGATTGGTCCTGCCATTGCTAACCTTATTGCATTTACCATTTACAATGCTATTCGCTTTACTTTTCTTTACCGGAAATTTAATATGCAGCCATTCACCATAAAGAGTTTACTGACCATAATTTTAGCAGCAGTATGTTACCTGGTTTGCTATTTTTTGTTCAGCAATAATTTTGGAATGCAGTGGATCATAATCCGCAGCATTTTATTTATAACCTTATTTGCTACAGGCATGTTTGCATTAAAACTTTCTCCGGATCTAAATCCGGTTTTAGCTACGCTAAGAAAAAAAATAAAAATTTAAAGAAAATAGTCGGCGTTGATTTTGGAATGACGTCTTACCCCAATAAATCTTTTGTCCCAGTATTCATCATTAAGATCAGAAACCATTACACCACCTGAAGAGGCAGCGTGAACAAATTTATTGTTTTGAAGATAGAAGCCAACATGGGAAACACCGCCCCTGGTATTAAAGAAAACAAGGTCACCTTCCTGCAATTCATCTTTTGAGATTTTCTCCGTTGCCCCAAACTGGTCGCGGGCAGTACGTGGTAAGGCTACACCAAATAAACCTGCATACATCAACTGAACAAAAGCAGAGCAATCAATTCCTTTTTTTGTTGAACCACCATACCGGTAAGGTTTTCCTAACCACTCATCTATTAAATTAAATAATGTAATATTTTTTATAAGCTCTACTTCTGTGTTTAACAGCAATGAAAATTTAAATTGAAGTGATGAAGCCTTTTCAATTGCTCCACCTGCTGCTGAGGTTAAATTATATATAGGATCTACAATGGCGTTTTTGAATGTTTTTACCGGAAGAACTTCTGCCGGTGCATCTACACCTACAACTATGTCCTCTAAAAATCTAAGTTCTGTTTTTGATGAATTACCTCCGGAATTTGACATTTTCTGGGCAAGAGCAGGTAAAGAAGCTCCTAAGCAAAACAGGATAATGGCTGTGGCAAGCAGGTTTTTGATCATGTGGTTTTATTTAGGTTAACGGAAAACAGGGCTAATATAGAAACTTTTCCACCAAATGTGGAATAATATCAACGGGTTCTTTAAAACTTTATTGCCTCAAGCTGGTGTAAATTGCATACCAACACATTCATTTGCAATTTATTGATCAGGATCAAGAGGTAAAAAACATGAAATTTTCTCACTTACACGTACATACCCAATATTCTCTTTTAGATGGAGCGGCTTCCATTTCAGCTTTATATAAAAAAGCGGCAGCCGATAATATGCCGGCTTTAGCCATATCCGACCATGGAAACATGTTTGGGGTTTTTGATTTTGTTTCGCAGGCTTATAAAAATACCGATGAGCATGGTAAACCCAAAGTAAAACCCATTGTAGGTTGCGAATTTTATGTAACCACTAACCGCCATAGAAAAACATTTAGTAAGGAAGAAAAAGATCCCCGCTTTCACCAGATCTTATTAGCCAAAAATGAACAGGGTTATAAAAACCTGATGAAGCTGACTTCTTTAGGATATACAGAAGGTTTGTACAGTAAATATCCCAGGATAGATAAAGAGCTTATTGAAAAATATCATGAAGGCCTTATAGCCACTACCTGCTGCCTTGGTGCCATGGTACCTCAAGCCATTTTGCGTAAATCAGAAGCCGATGCTGAAAAAGAATTTAAGTGGTGGCTGGATCTGTTTGGTGACGATTATTATGTAGAATTTCAAAGACATGGCATGGCGGAGCAGGATAAGGTGAATGAAGTGCTGATAAAATTTGCACGTAAATTCAATGTAAAGATCATTGCATCCAACGACTCACACTATGTAGACCAGGAAGATTTTAGTGCACACGATATTTTACTTTGCATCAATACAGGTGAAAAACTAGCAACAGAAGCTTTACGTGAATTTTCTGATGATGATGTAAATGCCAAAGGAAAACGCTTTGCCTTTCCAAACGATCAGTTTTATTTTAAGAAGACGAGTGAAATGATATCAACATTCGAAGATCTTCCTGAGGCTATTGATAATACAAATGAAATTGTTGACAAAGTTGAACTGCTGAACCTGAAGCGTGATATTCTTTTACCCGCCTTCCCTATTCCGAAAGAATTTCAATTACACAGCGACAGTAATTTAAACCAGTGGGAATTTTTAAAACATTTGACTTATGCAGGTGCCAAAGAACGATATTCAGAAATTCATGAAGAGATAAGGGAACGTATAGATTTTGAATTATTCACTATTAAAACCATGGGTTTTGCCGGCTATTTTTTAATAGTAAGTGATTTTATAAAAGCAGGCAGGGAACTGGGAGTTTTTGTTGGACCCGGAAGAGGTTCAGCAGCCGGTAGTGTGGTGGCATATTGTATTGGTATCACTAATATTGATCCTATCAAGTACAACCTTCTTTTTGAACGTTTTCTAAATCCCGATCGTAAATCAATGCCTGATATTGATACTGATTTTGATGATGAAGGAAGGCAAAAAGTAATTGATTATGTAGTACAGAAATATGGGAAGAACCAGGTAGCACAAATTGTTACTTATGGTACCATGGCAGCAAAAATGAGCATTAAAGATGTTGCAAGGGTAATGGACCTGCCCCTCCCCGATTCTAATGCTTTAGCCAAGCTTGTACCTGAACGCCCCGGAACAAAATTGCATAGGGTATTACACGCACCAATTACAGCAAAAGAAGCCCGCCCGGATGACC
>JACDAZ010000279.1 GCA_013695175.1 Flavisolibacter sp.
GATACTCCACCAAACAAGGAAGCACCTTCATCATGAACATAACCCCTTAATAACTGACGCCTGAAATTATGTTCCTTCTCTGTAGGCACTACTCTTTCAGATCCAAAACGGATCCATGGTTTAAACCCTGTTGTTGCCATTCCCAAAGGAGCGAAAAAAGTTTTATGTGCATATTCATCCAGTGTCATTCCTGAAATCACTTCTACAATTTTACCCAGTAGTATAAAATCATTATCACTATAAACATATTTTCCCTGTGCAGTTAACTTACTATTTACAATCCTTTGATACATGGAATCATTCCAGTCATTACGTAAGAATAAATCGCGGGCAACAGGTATTGTAAAATTTTTTTCAAGCTTATTGCTGTATAAATCGTTTTTGGGAATTCCTGTTACGGGGTCAATAGTTTCTTTATAAAAAGTAATAAATGGATTTAAACCGGCCTGGTGTAAAAGGATATCTTTAAGAGTAAGTCCGGCTTTATCAGTTCCTCTTGTAAAATGCAGGTAGTCGCCTAAAGTTTTATTTAAATCAAGTTTGCCTTCTTCATAAAGTTTCATTACAGAAACAGTGGTGGCTGATATTTTTGTAACTGAAGCCACATCAAAAATGCTTTGCAGATTTACAGGTAATGAAGTTCTGTCATACTCAAACCTGCCAAAGGCCTTGTGATATTTTATGACACCGTTGTGTACAGCCAAAACAACTGCACCGGGAAATGCTTGTCTGCCCATGGCATCTCTAACAATACTGTCAACTACCAGCCAGGCAGGCGAACTACCTACAGGCACATTATGATTTGTTGAAAATCCTGTTCCATACCGGAAATTGCAAACAGTAACCGGTATTTTGCCATAAGCATGTACTGTACCTTTTATAAAATCTGCTGCTGCTGTTTGAAACTCAGGATTATCCTGGTATACGGTTACTAATGATTTTGCATTACAAAAGTTTTTAGCAGCATATACATTACCAAACAAAAATGTTGTTGTATTATGATTTTGCAGGTTGTTCCATAGTTTTATTGCTGAAGCACTGATGTTGTAATTATTTGCAATTCTGAAACTGTAATTGTGAACACCTGCAATAACAACATCATATTTTCCACTGGTTATTTTTTGTTGTATTTCAGCAGCTTTATTATCACCATCTTTATAGGTAAATAAAAAAACATCTGCTTTCATATCCTGAACAAGCCTTTTTCCAAAACCATTTAAAGAATCAATACCTAAACCTACATATGCTGTTTTTTTCTCCAATCTTGAAGGCATCAGATCTGCCCCGTTGCTTAGTACAGTAATGGCATTTTCAGCCACAAGTTTATTAAAGTAACCCGTTTTTGAATTCAGGTCTGCTACAATATTGGCAGTATCTACAGGTTGCATTTCATTTAAACCCAGGTTATATTTTTCTTCTAAAACTCTTTTTACTTTATCATCTATATCCTTCCAGCTAATGCGGTTATTTTCTGCTGCGGTCTTAATAGCAGCAATTGCTGCAGGAACATCATCGGGTAAACAAAGCATATCGTTACCTGCTATTATAGCCTGAACAGCAGCTTCACCGGCAGGAAAAAATTTGGTGACACCTTTCATTTCCAGGGCATCTGTAAAGGTTAACCCATTATAATTCATCTCCTCACGCAACAAACCTGTAACATTGTTTTTAGAAAGAGAAGTAGGTTGATTTGGTTTTTTATCAATTGCCGGAATAGCTAAATGCGCAATCATTACACTGCCTACACCAGCTCTGAATATTTCACGAAAAGGAAACAGCTCCAATGAATCTAACTGTTGTTTGGTTTTGTTGATTACCGGCAGGTCGTAATGTGAATCCACTTCTGTATCTCCATGACCCGGAAAATGCTTTGCGCAAGCCATGATGCCTGCATCCTGCATGCCTTTCATATAAGCAACTCCAAAACCGGCAACTTTATATTTATCTTCCCCAAATGAACGGTAGCCAATTACAGGATTGGCAGCATTATTATTTACATCCACAACAGGAGCATAATTAACATGAACGCCAATTCGTTTCATTTGCTCGCCAACAGCCTTTCCCATTTCATAAATGATCTTGTCATCATTTAAGGCGCCGAGGGTTAATTGATATGGATAATTAACAACACTGTCCAAACGCATTCCCAAACCCCACTCACCATCTATAGTAACCATCAAAGGTGTTTTAGCAATAGATTGATAAAGATTAGTAAGATTTGCCTGCCTTACAGGACCACCCTGGAAAAAACAAAGAGCCCCTACATTATATTTTTGAATAAGTCCTGTTACCTGTTTTATATGATCCTGCCCCAGGTTACTATGAGCACGAATGACCATCAATTGAGCAATTTTTTCTTCCGGACTTAGTGAATTAAATACAGAATCAACCCATTTTTCCCTTGGTAAAGTACTTCTTGATTGAGAAAAGGAAAAGGAAATTAGGATACAGACTGCAATAGCAAATATGTAGCGTTGCTTCATGCTGGCAAATTACTATAAATAAATTCTTATCTGAAATTGTATATGCAAATACGGTTATAAAATTAAGGTTGAATACTAAGTTTTTTAATCAATTGTTAAGGTATTAATGCAACCATTTCATAAACATACAAATGACATTTCAAAAGTTTATGATTAACAGCATATAAAGATTTTGATTTGGAAAGATTGAAAGCTATATAAAAGGACTTATCGAAAATGCTTTTGCTATTTTTGATGATTAAGTTGAAGAAAGTGGCTGAAAGAATTTTATTACTCCCAGATAATATTGCTAACCAAATTGCTGCCGGCGAAGTTATTCAGCGGCCGGCAAGTGCTGTTAAAGAACTTTTGGAAAATGCTGTTGATGCAGGTGCTACAGAAATAAAATTAATTGTTACTGATGCCGGAAAAGCATTGATACAGGTGATAGATAATGGTTCCGGAATGAGTGAACTGGATGCACGGATGTGTTTTGAACGCCATGCAACATCAAAAATCAAAAACATTGATGACCTTTTTCATATAA
>JACDAZ010000291.1 GCA_013695175.1 Flavisolibacter sp.
GTGTGTTTACAGGTCCGCATACATATGTAAGTGCTACATGGTATACCGATCCGCACCAGGCTTCCACCTGGAATTATATTTCTGTACATGTAAAAGGGGTAATAAAATTTTTAGGTGATGAAGCATTGGTGGACGTGCTGAAAAAAATTACGCTTCATTTTGAAAACAATAATCATGAATCTTCTACTGTTTTTGATAATTTACCGGAAGATTACCGCAACAGGCTAATGAAGGCTATTGTTGCTTTTGAAATAGAAGTAATAGAGATTGATAATGTATTTAAGCTGAGTCAAAATCGCGATAAAGAAAGCTACCGGAACATCATTGAAAAACTAAAGAAGCAGGGAGGTGATGGAAGTTTAATAGCTGGTGAAATGGAAAAGAGAGGGGAACGCTGATTTTTATGATGGTTAAGATTTTTAGAACGCAGATTTTTAAGATGCTTAAGATGGGTTAAGATTTTTTTTGGACTATAATCAGTGAAAATCATAAGAATCATAATGATCTGTGTTCCATTTTATGATGGTTAGATTCTTGTGGGACTTATTTTATAATGGTAAAACTGTTGAATTTTTTATAAGAAGCATCAGTGTAAATCATAAAAATCTTAAAAACCCGCGTTCCATCTCTATCAGCGTTCATTTAAATCCAGCCACTCCAGTGCATTTTTATACAAAAGCTTTTCTTCAATCTCATTAGCCAGTTTTAAACTTTCAATCAATTCACCAGGCACATGTTCTCCAAGCGGAAATGGATAATCAGAGCCTAAACAAATTTTATCTTCACCTACCATATCCATTAAAAACTGAAATGCATGCATATCATGTACCAGGCTGTCAACCCAAAAATTTCCCAGGTAAGTCCTTGGATTAATTTGATTATCTATCTGCACCAGGTCGGGACGAACGTTGAAAACGTGCTCTATTCTTCCTATGGTATAGGCAAATGAGCCACCACCATGAGCAAAGGCTATCCTGAGTTTTGGAAATTTTTCAAAAATGCCACCAAAGATCATAGAACAAATGGCTCTTGTTGTTTCGGCAGGCATACCCACCAGCCAGGGAAGCCAGTATTTCTGTGTTTCTTTTTCGCCCATCATTTCCCATGGATGAATAAAAAGTGAGCAGCCCATTTTTTCTGCTGCTTCAAAAAAAGGTAATAACTCCGGCTCACTTAAATTTTTTCCGTTGATGTTAGTACCAATTTCGAGTCCTGGCATATGAAGTTCTTTTACACAACGTTCCATTTCTTTAATGGCAAGATCAGTATCCTGCAAAGGAACCGTACCCAGTCCGATAAAACAATCTTTATGATCAGCAACTGTTTCTGCAATATGGTCATTAAAAAAACGCGATGTTTCCAGTGCATCCTGCGCTTTTGCCCAATAATTAAAAAGTACAGGAATAGTAGAAAGCACCTGGGTTGTTACTCCTGATGAATTACATTCCTCATTGCGTGTTATTGCATCAAATGTATTTTTATCAACCTCTCTAAAAACTTTATCACCCTTCATCATGCAGGCTTTGCAATTCCGTTCTTCAAGGTGTATAAATTCTCCATAGCCAAACTTCTTTGTCCAGTTAGGCATTTTCTCGGGCATTATGTGCGTGTGGATATCGATTTTCATATTTTTAGGGAACGCTGATTTTTAAGATTATTATGATTTATCATAATTTTTGAAATTCTAAGATTTAACAGTGTAGATCTGATAATCAAAATAATCACGTTCTATTTATTTTGTTTTTTATATTCTGAAGAAAAAACTTTTCTTTTAAATTGAGCTTTCTTACCAAAATTTAAAAGTAATCCAACTTCTATGGTAGTTGCTTTTAAATAATTTATCAATTGCGCTTCATGTTCTTCACACAAACTCTCTGCTGCTTTTATTTCAATTATAGCAGAATTTTCTACAATAATATCAGCAATATAAAATCCGACTTTACAATTATTGTAATAAACCTCAATGGGTTGCTGGGCAATGCAATTTAATCCCTGGTTACGTAATTCTATTAATACTGCATTTTCATAGACTTTTTCAAGAAATCCATAGCCAAGTTCATTGTAAACATTATAAAACCCCTTAATAATTAGAGAGGTTAAATCAGAATGTAAAAAATTATCAGCCATTTAATCTGTGTAAATCCTAAAAAATCATAATAATCTGCGTTCTATTTCTTCACCGGGGGTTCCATAACTTTCCCGCATTTATTACAAGTTCTTAATTCTTCATTAGAATAAAATTTTTCCATAATGGGAGGCAACTGCTTAACTATATCTTTTACAAATACATATTCTTCATACAATTTATTTCCGCAATTTTCGCAATACCACATAAAAGCATCTTCTTCATTCTCCTCTTCTTCCCGAACCTTTTCTATAACCAGTCCAACTGTATTGGCAGGGCGTTGTGGTGAATGTGGTGTTTGTGGTGGTAATAAAAACATGTCACCTTCATTAATAGCAATATCACGGGGTTTGCCTTCATCAATAATTTTTAAAACAATGTTACCCTCTACCTGGTAGTATAATTCTTCACTTTCATTATAGTGATAATCTTTTCGTGCATTGGGTCCGCCTACAACCATTACTATAAAATTCTCAGCATCTTTATAAACACATTGGTTTCCCACGGGAGGTTTTAAAAGATTTCGATTGTCATCAATCCATTTTTTTAAGTTGAAAGGTGCAGCAATCATAAATTTAGATTTAGAATTTGAATTTGTTTACTTGAAGTATTTAAAATTATCCATTTCCCATGAAATAATAGCAATAACAAATAGAACAACTGCCATAACATATTCTCTACTACCAAACAATTATATCTAATTTTGGCATGCTATGAATTTAACTTTGGAAAGAAAAAATGCGATCATTTGCGGAAGTAGCCAGGGGATTGGATTTGCTATTGCAGAGGAGTTGGCAATGATGGGGGCTAACTGCATTTTACTGGCAAGAAGTGATGAAAATCTGCAACAGGTAGTGGCAAGGCTTGATGTTGTTCTGCGCCAGTCGCATAGCTATTATTCAATAGACTTTAATGACCAGGAAGCAACTAAAAAGTTGATTCAACAGATTGTTACTGAAAAACCCATTCATATACTTATAAATAATTCAGGAGGGCCTGCTGCAGGACCTATTGTAGATGCAACAGAAGATCAGTTTCTGCAGGCATTTAACCAGCATTTAGTAATAAATCATATTCTTACCAAAGCTGTAATTGAAGGAATGAAAAAAGAAAGCTATGGAAGGATCATCAATATCATTTCTACATCGGTAAAAATTCCATTAAAAAATTTAGGTGTATCGAATACGATCAGGGGAGCGGTTGCATCATGGGCAAAATCTATGGCTAATGAATTAGGACAATATAATATTACAGTGAATAATGTATTACCCGGTTTTACAACTACACAACGTTTGCAAACATTGATTGAGAATACAGCTAAAAAAGGGAATGTTTTGATGGAAGTGGTAGAAAAAAACATGAAAGAAGAAGTGCCTATGAAAAGATTTGGTGAGGTGAATGAAATAGCTGCCGTTGCTGCATTTTTGGCATCACCTGCCGCTTCTTATGTAAATGGTGTAAGTATACCTGTTGATGGTGGAAGAACAGGAAGTATATAAAAAATTGAACGCAGATGATTATGGTTGTTAAGATTTGCACAGATAAATTTAAATATGTAGCTGCCATTTATAACTTCCTTACATCAGCGATTATCTTAAGAATCATAAAAATCTGCGTTCCAACCAAAAGAAATTAATGAATTTAAATATTCCATATCATCTCGAAAACTATATAGGTGGGTTGTTTATTGGTCCATTAAGTGGTCAATTTATAGATGGAATCAATCCTGCAACCGGTGAAGTTTTTTGCCAGGTACCGGATAGTAAGGAAAAAGATATTGAACTGGCAGTAAATGCAGCAAAAAAAGTATATCCTCAATGGTCTGTAACGCCGGCTGAGGAAAGATTTAAAATACTGAATCGAATAGCAACATTGATTGATGAAAATCTTGATGAACTTGCATTAGCTGAAACTACAGATAACGGTAAACCACTATGGTTAAGTAAAAGAGTAGATATTCCAAGAGCTTCAGCCAACTTTAGATTTTTTGCTACAGGTATTATGCATTTCGCTGCAGAAAGCCATACCATGGAAGACAAAGCAATTAACTATACCATACGTCAACCCATTGGTGTTGTTGGTTGTATATCACCATGGAACCTGCCATTATATTTGTTTACCTGGAAGATTGCACCGGCATTAGCTGCTGGAAATTGTGTAATTGCAAAACCATCCGAAGTCACTCCCGTAACAGCATTTTTATTAGGGAAAATATGTAAAGAAGCCGGTTTACCTGAGGGAGTTTTAAATATTGTTCATGGCAAAGGAGATACGACCGGAGAAGCCATTATTAAACATCCGTCTATAAAAGCAATTTCATTTACCGGAAGTACAAAGGCAGGTGCACGTATTGCTTCCATAGCTGCACCAGTGTTTAAAAAATTGTCTCTTGAATTAGGAGGCAAAAATCCTAATATCATTTTTGCAGATTGTAACTGGGATAAAATGATGAAAACAACTATTCAATCATCGTTTAGCAATCAGGGACAAATTTGCTTATGCGGATCCAGGATATTAATTGAAGAATCAGTTTATGAACAATTTAAATCCGAATTTGTTGAGAAAGTAAAAAAGCTGACCGTAGGTGATCCCTTAAATGAAAGTTCAAAACAAGGTGCTTTGGTTAGCAAACAACATTTTGATAAAGTAAAAGCTGCTATTGAAACAGCAAAAGAAGAAGGTGGAAATATTCTATGTGGTGGTAATGTAGTGAAATTGAATGATAGGTGTGCCAATGGTTTTTTTATTGAGCCAACGGTAATTGAAGGTTTAGGTTGTGAATGTAAAACCAATACAGAAGAAATTTTTGGACCTGTTGTTACTTTACAAAAGTTTAAAACAGAAGAGGAAGCATTAGCTTTAGCAAATGCCTGCGCTTATGGATTGTCTGCTACTATCTGGACACAGGATATTTCCAAAGCAAACCGGGTTGCATCAAAAGTGGAAGCTGGTATTATTTGGGTAAACTGCTGGTTACTACGTGATCTTAGAACACCATTCGGAGGCATTAAGAATAGTGGTGTTGGAAGAGAAGGTGGTTGGGAAGCTTTAAGATTTTTTACTGAAGCTAAAAATGTTTGTGTAGAAATCTAAACATTGAACGCTGATCATTAAGATTTTGATGATTTGCGCTGATCTTTTATAAACATTAAATATTTTAAGATAATTGGGTTTAAAGAAGGGTAAACAGCTTTAGGTCTTAAGAAACAAAAATCTTTGCATAGAAATTAAATTATGCAGATCATTAAGATTTTGATGATTTGCCCTGATCTTTTATAAACATTAAATATTTTAAGATAATCGGGTTTGAAGAAGGTTAAACAGCTTTAGGT
>JACDAZ010000297.1 GCA_013695175.1 Flavisolibacter sp.
CTATATCAAGCATTTGAGTTTTTTTATTAAAAAATTCATTACGAATTTAGTTTTAATAATAGCTTATATACTCAAAATAAAAATGCCCCGTAAACCAGGGCATTTTTCTAAACAATTATTTGATTATTTAAAGACACTTGTAGGTGTTGAAGTTAAAAAATAAGCCTTTCTTGCAACGTCAATTGCAGCATCCATTCTTGTTTTTTGTCCGCCACTAAACATATACATACAACGGTCATCTGTATAATCCATATAGTTCATCCACTGCTCTAATGGTCTGCCGGGACATTTACTTGTATGATTTGCTGTTGGACAACCACCGTTTGAACCATCATGCTGAGGAGTGTCACCAACATAATCATCACCACATCTTCTGTCGCCCCAGATATGACGTAAGTTAACCCAATGTCCAACTTCGTGTGTTGCCGTTCTGCCTAAATTAAAAGCTGCATACATAGGATAAGAAGCAAAGGTTCCAAAAGCCTGGTAATCTATAACAACACCATCTGTTGCTGCACTACCTCCGGGAAATTGTGCATAACCAAGATAGCCACTGCTGAGATCACAAACCCACATGTTAAGTTTTGTTGTAGGATCAACAGGGTCACTTCCACCCTGTGAAGTCTTCTTCACTGCATCATTGGTTCCAAATGAAGTTACAGTTGTAGTTTTTCTTACAATATTTGTTACTACATATTTAATTTCGCAATTGGCTACATTATTATAATTATAACCGGCTAAATAAACAGATGTGTTTGAGAGTTCAGAATTGGTTTTTGTAAAATCTTTATTCAGTACATCAATTTGAGACCTGATCTGGTCATCAGTAACCAGAGCGGTATTTTGTAAAACCACATGTACTACTACGGGTACATATAAAATTCCTGCACTACGTGCTGCTTCCAATGCACTTCCTTTATAAGCTTGCGTTTTTAATTCAAGTTCATTAAGAAAAGCAGCTCGTGAAGGATCTTCAGCAATTTGCTGTTGCAATACTTCATCAGCAGCACATCGTCTGCCACCTTGTTCTTCTATTGAAGAATCAACTGAGGCTTCATCATTTACATTATCAGATTTTTGACAAGAATAAATGATAACCATAATGGATAAAAAGGCGAATGAAAGCTTTCTCATGGTGTGTGAATTTTTTTTAAAAATTATTTGAATCTTAAATATATGTTAAAGACTCTTATGTAGAAGCACCTGAATCAAGTTATTTATGCATCCTGGTTGCAAATAATGTCTGGCTGCTGATATTACTGCTGCTCATAATAAATACAGATTTAATAATAAAAAAACATGTGCGAAAATCATTTTTAAATACCCAAAAAAATAATTTAAATTGTAGTAGCCAATTCTAGTTCCCTGGAAGCTCCCTCCCGTTTCAAAATGTAAATTTTATGAAACAAATAATTGTAAAGGGGCTTTTGCTTGTTATTACCTGCAGCCTTTTTTTAAATGTAACATCTCAGTCTACTATTTACGATGTAGTACCCATTGAATCAAAAATTTACCAGCAACCACATAAAATAGTAGTATACACTGCACATGGTAAATTACCAGCTACATCTGCATTACCGGTATTTTACCTTACTAACATTCACGAAAAAGACAGTTTGTTTTACCAGAACTTAAACAAAATGGTTGATGAAGGAAGTATGCCACCAATGGTAATTGTTGGTATCTGCAAACAAATAGGTAACCAGGGTTTAATACCAGCAGTAAATTCACACGATCCTAAAAAAATTTTTACTGATTTCAGATCTGATGATGATAATTATTTTGAATTCATAGATAAAGAAGTTGTTCCTGTAATTGAAAGAAAATACAATTGTTCCAAGTATAAAATTCTGTCATCACAAGAAACAGCTTTTACTAATTATATTCTCAAAAATCATCCCTCAGCTTTTAATGCTTATGTTTTTGAGAAGCCATTTATTTGGGTAGATAATAAAACCAAATTTGGAATAACAGCATCAAATACCAAAACAGGAGATATTTATTTTCCGGAAGAATTTTATTTAAAATATGGAAAAAAACCTGCGTGGCACGAGGAATAAATAATATGAACTGATTCTGCGAGTTAATTTTTAATCTATTTTAAAGCAGTTTTTTTTTATCTATATACCTTCAATTAAAAGGTAAGAAGATGGATGTGAAAATTGAAAGTAGTTGGAAGGAAATTTTAAAAGATGAATTTAAGAAACCTTACTTCAAACAACTTACACAACATATTAAAACTGAAAAAAGCCAGGGCAAAATCATATATCCATCCGGTTCAAATATTTTTCATTCTTTTGAAGCCACACCATTTAATGAGGTTGCAGTTGTTATATTAGGGCAAGATCCCTATCATGGACCGGGCCAGGCACATGGTTTAAGTTTTAGTGTGCAGGATGGAGTTCCGCCACCACCTTCGCTTGTAAATATTTTTAAAGAACTGCATACAGATGTTGGTACTCAGGTTCCTAATCATGGCAATCTTACAAAATGGGCAAGGCAGGGTGTTCTTCTTTTAAATGCATCTTTAACTGTAAGAGCACAGGAACCCATGAGTCATTCAAAAATAGGATGGCATCAATTTACTGATGCTGCAATCGCTAAATTATCTGCACTAAAAGAAAAGATTGTTTTTTTATTATGGGGTAAATTTGCACAGGAAAAAATAAAATTAATTGAAGGTGACAAACATTTGATTTTAAAAGCAGCTCACCCTTCACCCCTCTCTGCACATAATGGTTTTTTTGGCTGCGGACATTTTTCGCAAACAAATATGTACCTGGTAAAAAATGGTAAGTATGCAATAGATTGGGCATTGTAATTTGCATTTATGATTGTATTGAAGAATATTATAGCAAGAATAATGGCTGTATGGGCTATGGTTGTTTTTATAAGCTCCATGATTATTATTTTAATTCCTATTCTGATATGTGGAATTTTTAAAGAACCAAAACGATCCCATTTTCTGCAACCACTTTTTCAATTATGGATGGCATTCTTTTTTGTTTTTAGCGGTGTCAGAAGAAAATTTGTTGGAAGAAAGAATTTTAAAGGCGAAACTTATATAGTTGTTTGTAATCACAATTCATTACTGGATCCTCCCTTGTCCAGCCCCGGTATACCGGAAGCCAATAAAACCATTGCTAAAATTGAAATGGCAAAAATTCCATTGTTTGGATTAATATATAAAAGAGGAAGTGTGCTTGTTGACAGAAAAAGTGATGAAAGCAGGAAACAAAGTTATGCTGATATGAAAAAGGTACTGGATATGGGTTTGCATATGTGTATTTATCCCGAAGGAACCCGTAATAAAACAAAAGAACCTTTGCAACGTTTTCATGATGGCGCCTTTCGGTTGGCTGTTGATACCAACACACCTGTTATTCCATCTTTATTATTTCATACAAAAAAAGTAATGCCTTTCAATAAAACTTTTTACTTCTGGCCGCACCCGGTTGAAATGCATTTTTTACCTGCTATATCACCTGAAAGCAAATCAATACAAGAACTAAAAGAAGAAGTTTATGAAGTAATGAAAACTTATTACCTGAAACACAACCACTAAAAGTTGGTAAATGTGCGTGACCTGTTCACACGCAGATCCTGAAGAATAGATGATTTTGGATTAATGGTAATATTAAAAGAACGCCACCTGCCAACAGGCACAATTCCAATTGACATTTGCCAGCAATGCATATCGCGATTGATAGACATTGTAAAATATTGCAGTTGTAATGTTTTAAAATCAAAACTTCCGTTTGTACTAAAATTCCATTTTGGTGTTAAGCTAAAACTGCTTCTGAAATTTAAACCGGCAGTAAATACATTATCATAGCCGCTATAATCTGGCCTCAACTGACGGGTGATGTTTGCTGATACATCAAATCCAATATCCCATGGTATATTAAAATCAACAAATTCGGAAGGGTTGCGTCTCATGTAATCCGTTAGCCTTTGCTGGTCTGCCAGCAACAATGGATCTGTAATAGCCTGGGCTTGTGCCTGCTCTTCTGCCTTAGCAGGATCTTTGGGTTTACTACGAAACTGTGTTGATAAGGCAAAACTTGCACCTGTAAATGTACCTACCCGCAATCGTCCGCCATCCCAGGCAAATCTGTTTATCCTTTGTCCAAAATTGTCAAATTGATAAGGTGAAATAACAGCAAAAGCTGTAAAGTTGACCTTGTCAAGAATATTGCTTCTTAAGCTAATATTGAAATCTCCTAACTGAAAAGAATCTAAAAGAAAATTATAAAAACTGTTGACACTAAAACCATCTACTAACCTTATTTTTCTTTCCTGTTGTGCGGTATCCTTCCTGTTCCTCACTTTCATTTCAATATTATTATCAATACCAAAAGTTAAACCACCAAAACGGGAATTGCTGTAACCCTGTGTAAAATTTGGAGCATAGCGGGTATAGGTAAACGTGCGACCACTGGTGTCAACCTGTACTTCATCCCAGTAACCTTTTGCCAGGTTTGGTGTATAGCTAAATCCAATATTTGGCCTTACAATATGCCGGATTGCCTTTACAGGCGAATTACGGAACTGCATGGTTCCGAAAATGCTTGTGTTTAATGAAACCCCTGTTGAAATATTTCGTGCAGTATAAAATCCTTTTTGAATAGTTGTATCTACTTTTTTAGTAACGTCATTCCATTGCAGGTCCATGCTACGCATCATCCATTGTTCATCATATGAAATACTGGGTGATACTATAAATGGTCCAAACGCAGGCAAAGAAAGATTTATCGGAATACGGTGTGTAGCACCCATCTGCATTGTATCTAACAACCTGTTAAACTGAAATGCAGAATCATAAAAAGAAAATTGGTTTCTAAAAGATCCGATATAACCCAGACCTAATTTTTCATACCATTTAGGAGACCCTATAGGTTCTTTTTTCTGAAACGGATAAATGGTAGCTACATTAAAACCTGCATCCGGTAATTGAACATTAACTGCTCTTGTTTGACTGTTTTGATTATGGTTGGCACTTAAGGTTAAATTATATGGTTTTCCCAACCATTGTTTTGCATAATTTATTGAAGAATATAATTGGTTTTGAAAATTGCGCCTTGGGTCATTAACTATAAATTGATTGTAAGTAGTAGTTCCGGCATTTACACTGGCACCAAATGTTACTCCGGGTCTTGCCCGCTGATCTACCACGTGGCTCCAGCTGATATTAAACCCCTTTGTTTTATTGTAATCAGGATCTCCTTTAAAATTAATCTTGGTTTGTTGTATACCTAAATTCAATGACCCACTATATCTATATCTTACACGATAGGTAGGTGTAAAGTTAACCCTCCATCC
>JACDAZ010000309.1 GCA_013695175.1 Flavisolibacter sp.
TTAAATTTGATTTACTTAGAGTAATTATTATTTAACGACTCTGTTGAATAATATACTTTTCTATCTGTATAATCACCAGTAATTTACCCTGGCAAAAATGTTTTGAGACTTTATTAGGGAGAATAACTAACTTAATCTTAGTTAAACTTTAGCATTCAGCTTAAAAGAAAACTTTTGATGAAGAATTTATTTATACTTCTATTGCTTTTATTATTTAAAACTCATTCCATTGCTCAAACAGCACAATGGCAATCACTTTTTAATGGAAAAGATTTAAAAGGATGGAAACAACTAAATGGTAATGCAAAATATAAAATTGAAAACGGTGAAATTGTTGGAACAACCGTTTTAAATGAACCCAATTCTTTTTTATCAACTGATAAAGAATATGGTGATTTTATTTTAGAATTTGAATTTAGGGTTGATTCCACCATTAATTCGGGTGTTCAGTTCCGCAGTGAAAGCAAAAAAGATTATAAAGACGGAAGGGTGTTTGGTTATCAATATGAAATTGATCCTTCTAAAAGGAGCTGGACGGGAGGAATTTATGATGAAAGCAGAAGAGACTGGTTATATACTTTAGATTTAAATCCTGCTGCTAAAACAGCATTTAAACAAGGCGGGTGGAATAAAGCCAGGATTGAAGCCATAGGTAACAGTATCATTACCTGGATCAATAATGTACCGGCTGCCTACCTGGTTGATGATATGTCGCCTAAAGGATTTATTGCACTGCAGGTACACTCCATTGGAAATAAAAAAGATGAAGGAAAAGAAATAAGATGGCGTAACCTTAGAATTCAAACAACCAATGTAAAACCATCAACTGTTAACAATTTATTTGTTGTAAATCTTATTCCCGGTAGTTTATCTGAAGCTGAAAAAAGAAATGGTGTTTCTTTTTTGTGGGATGGTAAAACAACATCAGGATGGAGAGGAGCTTATAAAGAAAAATTTCCTGAAAAAGGATGGGACATTAAAGATGGAGTTCTTTCAGTACTTCCTACAACGGGTGGTGAGTCCACAGGTGGCGGTGATATTGTTACCACCAGGCAGTATGATGCATTTGTATTTCAATTTGAATTTAAATTATCTGAGGGCGCCAATAGTGGTGTAAAATATTTTGTTACAGAACAGGAAAAAAATACAGGATCTGCTATAGGATTAGAGTACCAGATATTAGATGATGAAAGACATCCTGACGCAAAAGAAGGTGTAGTTGGCAATCGTACATTGGCTTCTTTGTATGATCTTATTCCATCTATAAAAGAACCCAGGGCCAGGCGACCCATTGGTGAATGGAACAGGGGAATGATCATAGTTTATCCGGATAACAAAGTGGAACATTGGTTAAATGGGTGGAAGGTATTAGAATTCCAGCGTGGAGCCCCTTATTATCATGCACTGGTAGCAAGAAGTAAATATGGCATTTGGCCAAATTTTGGTTTAGCACCAAAGGGACATATTTTATTGCAGGATCATGGTAACCTGGTATCTTTTCGTAACTTAAAAATTCAGCAATTGAAATGGTGAATGGTGAATGGTGAAAAAATGAATTTGATTTCCCAATTTACATTTTACATTTTTAATTTTATCTATGTCCTCACGCAGAGAATTTATTTCAAAAACTTCTAAAGCCGCAGCAGGTATTTACCTCGGTACCTTAGGATTGAGTGCAAAAAGTTATGCCCGCATTATAGGGTCTAATGAAAGGGTTCGGGTAGGAGTTATTGGTTTTTCAGATCGTTTCAGATCTTCCTTATTACCCAGCTTTTTGAAGTACAACCAGGAAAAGAATTTTGATATTGTTGCCATTTCCGACATATGGCGGGTAAGAAAAGAAGAAGGATCAAATTTTTTAAAACAAAAGGTGGGACATGATGTTCAACCTTTCCCAAATAATGAAGCTTTATACAACAGCAAATCTGTAGATGCAGTAATAATAAGTACCGCAGATTTTCAACATGCTTTGCATACTATTGAAGCTGTGAATGCCGGTTGTGATGCGTATACAGAAAAGCCATTTGCAGAAACTATGGATGATAATATCGCTGCATTAAAAGCGGTTAAAAATTCAAAAAAAATTGTACAGATAGGTTCGCAGAGAAGAAGTGGAGATAATTATAAAGCGGCCGCTGATTTTATTCAGGAGGGAAAATTTGGTGACATTACCATGGTTGAATTAAGCTGGAATGTAAACCAGCCGGGGCGGTGGCGCAGACCATCTCTGGTAAATAATATCCGAAAAGAAGATGTGGATTGGAAACGGTATTTAATGAATCGTCCTTTTGAAGAGTGGGATCCAAGAAAATATTTAGAGTACAGATTATTTTGGCCTTATTCATCAGGCATGCCGGGTCAATGGATGTCGCACCAGATAGATACAGTTCATTGGTTTACGGGACTTAAACATCCACGCAGTGTAGTGGCAAATGGTGGTATCTATATGTGGAAAGACGGACGCCGTAACTGGGATACCACTACTGCCGTATTTGATTATGGTCCTTCTAATGATATGTCAAAAGGTTTCCAGGTTGTATTTACATCCAGAATGCACAATGGAGACGAAAGACCGGCAGAACTTTATTTTTCAAATGGTGGTGAATTAAATTTAATTACCAATAAAATTTCACCTGCAGGAGGGTTAACAAAGAATCATGCAGATGCCATGAAGATGGAACCAAATTTATTGCCTGCTATGGAGTTGATAACCAAACAAACAGAAGTGGTTGCTTCTGCCAATACAGGCAGCGACCCTTTAACCAATACACATATGCTAAATTGGATGGAATGTGTACGCAGCCGAAAACAACCCAATGCTCCTGTAGAAGCAGGTTACTCTCATTCGGTTGCTACCATCATGACCAATGCTGCTGTACGTACAGGGCAAAAAGCAACATTTGATGAAAAGACACAACAAGTGATGGCGGGAGGTAAAGTTTTTAAATATTAAAAATCCATTAGTACCAGATGGAGTTATTAAATAATCCACACTACCATTTAAACTACTTTAGATTAGCTTATTAATCAAAAAGATAAATAAGAGTACAGTAAAAGCCATCAACTCTGGATTTTCAATACTTTAAGAATATATTTTCCAAAATTGAACTTGTTGATATAAGATTGAACTTTATATTTGCAGCCCCATATGGGAGTTTAGCTCAGCTGGTTCAGAGCATCTGCCTTACAAGCAGAGGGTCGGCGGTTCGAACCCGTCAACTCCCACAAACCTCAGTTTAATGAGGTTTTTTTTATTTTGGCTGCTTTCTACATTATATATATGCCCGGCTGCCTGATTTATCTTAGCTTAAGATAGATTATAGAAGTATTATAACTTTATTTCCGAACACTGAATTGCTTTTTCACAAGAACTTCATTTCCTTGTCTCAGCAATACAATATAATTATTGTTTACCAGGTCTTCTAAATCGACTTTGATTATTCCTGATGCCTGGCTGCCTGATTTTTTCTTTAATAATTGACCACTTAAATTAAAAATTTCAACTGAATAAGAAGATGTAGATGAAAGTGGCAAACTTACATATAACGTACTAGTTGCAGGGTTAGGTCCTATTTGAATATCTGCCAATGAAGCATGATTTACCTTTACAATTTTAGAAAGTTGGGATTTATTATCAACATCAACAGACTTTAACCTGTAATAATTTATACCAACTTTAGGATCATTATCTATCCATGAATAAGATGATGCAGAGCCCCTGGCTTTTGTAGTATGAATAGTTTTCCATGAAATAAGATCTGAAGATTTTTCAATATGGAAATTTTTAGAATTTTTTTCTTCAACTGTCTGCCAATTTAAAAGCACTTTAAAACTTTGATTTCTTGCAGTAAAAGAAATTAGTTTAACAGATAAAACACCTTCAGAAAAACCATTAGGTGATGCTCCTGATACATAATTTGCATATTTAGGTCCTGTAAGTGTACCATCTAAACTACCGTTATATTTTATAATCCCTCCAATAATAATTAGTTCCGAAGAAGTACCATTGGTCAATATTCTTGATGTACCGTTAATTAATGATACTGTACTTCCTGATGTGAAATCCAGTTTACCTGAAGGATCAAAATCAAGTGTTCCAAAGATTTTTAAATGAATAGTTGCTGTGCCCGCATAAAAACTTCCTTTAACATTTATCGTTTGCCCGGTTGGAATAACAACTTCATCTCCGCTAACCGGAACCCCCGCAGGGCTCCAATTATTTGCCTGCCCCCATCCGGTACCTGCATTGGCAATAACAGTTTTAATGGCACTAAAGGAGTTTTGAGCAATTAAAATAACAGGAATTAATAATAATTTTTTCATTGTCAGATAGTTGGATTTGGTGGAATTGCCAAAAATAAAGTTCAATAAGTTGATTTACTACGTAATTCTACTTAATCTTTCATACGAGATTTTACCTAAAAGGGTTTTTGTAAAACGTCATTTTAAAAATAAATATTGTAAAGCCCGCTCCATTCGTTTGTTATAAAAGCAGTTTAGAGACTTAAACCAGCATCCATACTATTCTGAATTATTAAAAAAAATTAATTTATTTTGTACTCTTGTAATTCAAAATTTTAAAAATACCATATGTTCAATGTAAAAACCCTCCTGATTTTTATTACAGCTACTACATTAATTTTCTCTTGTAAAAAGAATGACACAGAAAGTCAAACCACTTGCAGGGCTACCAAAGTAAATTATTTTCAAACAGGTTCAAATCCTATTGATAGTGCAGTTTATACGTACACTGGTGATAAGGTTTCCAAAGTACAATTAAGCACCCAAAACTATACTATTGAATATACAGGCAACAACTTAACAAAAAAGAACTATTTTGTCAGTGCTGCAGCCACTCCTGAATTTTATGACCTTATTTCATATAACACTGACAACACTATTAGTAAAGTTGAAACTTTTTCTCGCAGTTCAGGTTCTACTTATGAACTTGTATGGCGTGTAGATTTTGCTTATACCGGAGGTAAATTAGCTAAGGTAACAAGCAATGAAGTCAATAATAACGTCAGTTCAGGGTTTGATGAATTTACCTATACTTATTCAGGTAATAATATAACTTCTGCTTCTTATCGCGATCTTACTGATCCAGGCTCACCTGCTGAAACCATTAATTATTCTTATGATAATAATCCTAATTACTTAAAAAGGCAAAACAGCCAGATTTTACTGGTGGATGCTTTCTTTAGTGATCTTGACGGATTATTTATTCCTTTGGTGGTTAGCGAAAACAATGTAGTTTCAATTTCTGGTGCAGTGGGAAGTGTAAGCGTTACATATGAAATTGATAATAATCAAAATTTAAGAGATTTCAGAATTATGCAAGGTCCTCAACAGCTTGCTATGTCTCGTTATACATATACCTGTAATTAAATACTAAAAATTATTTACTAAGCATCCTTCACTCAAGGGTGCTTTTTTTTGAAAAAGGCTGAAACCAATGTTCAAAAGTTTCCTGCATTTTAGCATACTCTCATTGCTTCATTTTAATACATTTATTTAATTTCGCATCATGTTTCCCCAAAGCAGCAATAAAGATCAAACAAAGCAACAGCAATGGGATGATGTGCTTACAGATGTTGAGGATCCCTGTAATCTTATTGTATGGAATGATGAGGTAAACACCTTTGAATGGGTAATTGAAACCCTTGTTGAAATATGTGAACATAGCCATGAGCAGGCAGAGCAGTGTGCATATATCATTCACTACCAGGGAAAATATGCTGTAAAAAATGGTATTTATGATGATTTAAAACCAATGTGCGATGCTATTACAGAAAGAGGTATTGGTGC
>JACDAZ010000315.1 GCA_013695175.1 Flavisolibacter sp.
ATATAAAAGTGGATGTAAAAGATGGAGAAATCAATCTTGTGCGTCCTACTGATCAGATCCGTCACCGTGCACTTCACGGCTTATCAAGAGCACTGGTAGCTAACCTTGTAAAAGGTGTTACTGATGGATATACTAAAAAATTAGAGTTGGTGGGTGTGGGTTTTAAAGCTGCTAATCAAGGTAATGTTCTTGATCTTGCTTTAGGATATTCTCACAATATCATTTTTGAAATTCCTAAAGAAATCAAAATAGCTACGGAGCAATTGAAGGGTCAAAATCCAACTATTTCATTAGAAGGTATCGATCGCCAGTTATTAGGACAGGTTGCTGCTAAAATACGCGGATTGCGTAAGCCTGAACCCTACAAAGGAAAAGGTATTCGTTATTCAGGTGAAGTGGTTCGTAAGAAAGCCGGTAAAGCAGCTGGTAAATAACCTCACCCTAACCCTCTCCTGTAGGAGAGGGAATGAGATTGTTTTAATACAATTTCATTTATAAAAGTTTAAAAGTCATTCACGGCAGAATCGTGAAGTAAATAAAGATAAAATGAGAATTAACGCAAAAACAAGCAGAAGGCAAAATATACGCTACCGCATCCGCAGAAAGATTGCAGGTACAGCGCAAAAACCACGTTTGTCTGTTTTCAGAAGCAACACAGATATTTATTGTCAGCTAATTGATGATGATAATTCAGTAACACTGGCAGCTGCTTCATCAAAAGACAAGGACATTAAAGCTCAGTCTGGAAATAAATCAGAAAGAAGCAAGATGGTAGGAGAAGCTATAGCACGCAAAGCAAAAGAATTAGGAATAGAGGCCGTTGTTTTTGATCGTGGTGGTAATTTATACCACGGTCGTGTTAAGGCAGTTGCTGATGGTGCCAGAGAAGGTGGATTAGTATTTTAATCTTAAATTTTAAGTTTCAAATTCAAATTGAAAGAATGTCAAACGCAATTTTAAATAGAGTAAAAGCTGGCGATCTTGAATTAAAAGAGAAAGTTGTTGCTATCAATCGTGTGGTAAAAACAACAAAGGGTGGACGTACGTTCAGCTTTTCTGCCTTAGTGGTTGTTGGTAATGAGCAAGGTGTTGTTGGTCATGGTTTAGGAAAAGCCAAAGAAGTTCAGGAAGCCATAACTAAAGGAATTGAAGATGCAAAAAAGAACCTTATTAAAGTTCCTGTTATGCATGGTACCATTCCTCATGATCAGTTGGCAAAAGAAGGTGCAGCAAAAGTATTAATCAAGCCGGCAGCTCCGGGTACCGGTGTTATTGCCGGAGGTTCTATGCGTGCTGTTTTAGAGAGCGCAGGAATTACTGACGTACTTGCAAAATCTTTAGGTTCTGCTAATCCGCATAACGTGGTTAAAGCTACATTTAAAGCATTAGCTCTTTTACGTGAGCCAATTAGTGTTGCCAGAACAAGAAAAATTGGTTTGAAGAAAGTATTTAACGGATAAAGGAAGTCAAAAATGTCAAAGGGGTCATCCACTTAAATTTACTCCATTGACTTATTTTGATTCATTTGAAATTAGACAATCATGAAAAAGATAAAAATAACTTTAGTAAAAAGTCCCATTGACAGACCAGAGCGACAGAAGCAAACGCTGAAAGCATTAGGTTTGAATAAAATGAATGCCACTAAAGAAGTTGAAGCTACTCCTCAAATTTTAGGCATGGTTCGCAAAGTGGAACACATGATCCTGGTTGAAGAACTAGCATAAGGAAATGTAAAATGAAAAATTAAGAGAGTCTTTTTATTTTTTTCATTTTAAATTTTTAATTAAAAAAGCGAGGGGCGATACCCCGTAAGTAAAAATCAAAAAAATGAAACTACACAATCTACGTCCGGCAAAAGGCGCTGTTCACAAAGAGAAAAGAATTGGTCGCGGTGAAGCTTCCGGTCATGGTGGTACATCTACAAAGGGTAATAAAGGTCAGCAAGCACGTACCGGTTACAAACGCAAAATGGCACACGAAGGTGGTCAGATGCCCATTCAGCGTCGTATTCCAAAAAGAGGTTTTAAAAATCCAAACCGTATAGAATATAAAGTTTTCAACCTTGGTCAAATTGATCAACTGGTAGAAAAATATGATATTAAAGAATTTTCACCGGAGAATCTTTATACCAATGGATTGATCAGTCAAACCGATAGGGTTAAAATATTAGGTAACGGCGAATTAAAAGCTAAAATACCTTTTAAAGTAAACGCTTTGAGCGGTAAAGCTAAAGAGGCAATTGAATCAGCCGGTGGTTCAGTAGAAATAGTGAAGTAATTTACCTAAATTGCGAGGCGCAGCAATGCGTCTTTTTTTATTTCAGGATTCGTAAACTTTTCTTCTTCCGTGAAAAATTTAATTAAGACTTTAAAAAATATCTGGAGCATCGAGGAATTGCGTAATAAAATTTTATTTACGTTGCTTCTTTTATTTATCTATCGTGTAGGTACTCATATTGTTCTTCCAGGTATAGATCCAACACGTTTGGATCTGGAAAGTGCCAAAGGTGGTATACTTGGTTTGATTGATACATTTGCCGGTGGAGCGTTTTCGCAGGCTTCCATTTTGGCGTTGGGTATCATGCCTTATATATCTGCATCCATCTTTATGCAACTGATGACGGTACTTGTGCCGCAATTTCAGAAAATGCAAAAGGAAGGTGAAAGCGGACGCAAAAAAATAAACCAGTATACACGTTATTTAACCATAGCTGTAACTGCCGTACAGGCTTCAGCCTATGTTGCTTACTTACGCCAGATGACTGCACAAACCGGTGCTATTATGCCGGGTTATGCTGATTACTTTTGGTTATCTACTGTTATTGTGCTTACCGCAGGTACAATGTTTGTAATGTGGTTAGGTGAAAAAATTACCGATAGAGGTTTAGGTAACGGTACATCATTGATCATCATGATCGGTATTCTTGCAAATTTGCCGCAATCTTTCCTGCAGGAGTTAACAAATAAATCGGTACGTACAGGACAGATACTGATCTTCATTATTGAAATTGCCATTCTGATAGCTATCATTTTAGGTTGTATTATGTTGGTGCAGGGTGTACGAAAAATACCTGTCAACTATGCAAAACAGATTGTTGGAAACCGGCAGTTTGGAGGGGCAAGACAATTTTTACCAATCAAGGTAAACAGTGCTGGGGTAATGCCAATCATCTTTGCACAGGCGGTATTGTTTTTACCAACACTTTTCAATTTTACAGGTACAGCTACAGGTCAGGGTATAGCAGCCATGTTTACCGATCACAGCAATTTTGGTTATATGGCTATTTATGCCATTGTAGTTATTGGGTTTACTTTTCTATATAC
>JACDAZ010000316.1 GCA_013695175.1 Flavisolibacter sp.
GAGCAACTCCAACAGGACATCAGGCAGCAGCAATGGGAGGTGGTTATGCGGCTTTAGGTAATTATAGAAATAAATTTATTGCCCGCGATGAAGATGATAAAGAAAATGGTTTTGTAAATGATTCTAATAAAGATCCAAGAGATATATATAAAAAGAACGGACAGGCAGCCACTAAAACCGGGCATCAAGCTACAGGAATTGGCAGCGGATATTCATTTTCCAAAAAAGATAAATAATTTGTGAAAGACCATAGAGCCACCATCCACTTCTCCCTAATTTAATGAAGTAATTCAAAGTTCAGGCTCTTACCTTTATCGTAAACAGCTTCATTATTATTTATAATTTTGTTTAAGCATTTTAAAAATTAAAATATTTAAAACATCTTCTATTATAAAAAAGGATGAATGGAGAAAAAGGAGAAAGGATTTATATCAAAATGGATTTATCTTTTAAAGAAGTCATTTGAAAGACTAAAAAAAAATGATCCGTTGCATTTGGCAGGTTCTACTGCTTTTTTTGCTGTTTTTTCTATAGCTCCTATTATTATTATCATCATTCAAATTTTAGGAATCATCTTTAGTAAAGATGACATCAGGGAGGCTCTTCTCGAAAAGGTTTCAGAAACGCTCCCGCAAGGCACCGTTGATCAGTTAGAGGGTATGCTTGAGGGACTAAATGATATGGGTGATAGATGGTATGTAGCTATTGGTGGATTTATTTTTTTATTATTTAGTGCATCTACTCTTTTTAAAGTAATTGAAACTCCCCTTCTACGACTTTGGCGTTTAAGGCAAACTAAAAACTTTGGATTTTTATTTCAATTAAAAAACCGGTTTTTTTCTGTGCTTATGATCATTGGTGCAGGATTGTTATTAGTAGTAGGGCTAATGGGTGAAGGTATGCGCAATTTCCTGGGAGATTATCTTGCAGATATCTCTCCTACTATATCTGCATATTTTCAAAGTATATTCAAACATATTATATCTATAGTTGTTGCTACTGCATGGTTTGCTATTGTGTATCGTTATTTAAGCGATGCCCGTCCACAGTGGAAAACTGTTTTTGTAGGCGCCTTATTTACTGCTTTTCTTTTTACTGCAGGAAAACTTGTACTACATGCATTATTAGGAAGCAGTAATTTAGGTTCTGTTTATGGAGCATCTGCATCACTGGTATTATTGCTTTTATTTATTTTTTACATATCAATTGTAATATATTATGGTGCAGCTTTTACAGTGGAATGGGCAAGGTATCACAATCAAAAAATTAAAAAACCCTCACATCTTAGCTTTTATAAATTGCAGGAAGAACGTGCAAGTGAAGAAGAGGCTGAATAATCATATTTGAATTAAAGGTTTTAAAACGCTCTTTTCATAATTTATATTTTTAATTAAATGCAATAGCCATGTTTAAAAAGTCCATTTTTTTGTTGCCGGTTTTTATGACAATTACAACAGCAAATGCACAGATTGATTCTATAAGGGTTATAGAACCGGATAAAGAAACGAGTTTTGAAAATTATGAACTGCTTATTATTGCTATTGCTGGTTTTTTAATATTGCTGGGAGTTTATTTTTTTTTCAAACGTTCGCGGCGTTGATGGAAGGTTCTAACAAAAACTTACATGAACTTTTGCTTTAAAATATTGTAACAGCACATTTATATAACCGTTCATATTGTGTGGTGATATAATGCTAAGCCTTTCCACTAGTTTCTTAATTTTACGCATGTTCAATAATTTTTCACCGGCTACTTATCTTGCTAATTTAAATATTGAATCTCTTAATCCCATGCAGGAAGCCTCACTGCATGCCACATCAGACCATGATAATGTAATAATACTTTCTGCAACGGGATCCGGTAAAACACTTGCATTTTTATTACCCATTCTTCGTTCGCTGGATAGGGCTTCCACTAAAACTGGTGCTATGATTATTGTGCCTTCAAGGGAACTGGCACTGCAGATTGAACAGGTATTTAAATCTATGGGTACAGGATTAAAAATAACATGCTGCTATGGAGGGCATAAAAGAGAGATTGAAGAAAATAATCTGATACAACCTCCTGCTCTCATAGTTGGAACACCGGGCAGAATTAGCGATCACCTGCGTCGCGGAAATATAAAAGCTGATACTATTCAAACACTTGTGCTGGACGAATTTGACAAATCTCTTGAACTGGGTTTTCTTGATGAAATATCATTTATTGTCAGTTCTCTGCCTGCACTACAAAAAAGAATTCTTACTTCCGCAACAGAATCTGTTGAAATACCATCTTTTATTGGTGCTGACAATGCAACAAGGCTTGATTTTCTACCGCCAGGTGGTGATTCATCGCCAGCACTAAGTATTCAAACTGTTTTTTCGCCTGCAAAAGATAAATCTGAAATTTTATTCAGGTTGGTTTGTCATCTTGGCAACCGTTCTTCAATTATTTTTTGCAATCACCGCGATGCTGTAGAAAGAACCAGTTCTTTATTATCAGATAAAAGTATTGTCAATACATTTTACCATGGTGCTATGGAGCAGCGCGACAGGGAAGTGGCACTGGCAAGATTTAGAAATGGCAGTGTTAATTTTTTAGTAACTACCGATCTTGCTGCCCGTGGGCTGGATATTCCGAATATCCGATACATTATACATTATCATTTACCGTCAACAGAAGACATATTTACACATCGAAATGGCAGAACAGCCAGAATGGATGCAAGTGGTACTGCTATATTGATATTATCAGAAGAGGAAAAGCTGCCGCCATATATTACTACACAAGTGGATAAAATAAATCTTCCTGAAAAAGCAGAAATACCCGAAAAACCAAAGTGGGCCACTGTATTTATTGGTGCCGGTAAAAAAGACAAGATTAATAAAGTTGATATTGTAGGTTTTCTTTCTAACAGAGGTGAATTAAAAAAAGAAGACATTGGTTTAATAGAGGTGAAAGACTTTTTTTCTTTTGTTGCAGTACGCCGATCAAATGCCAGTCATTTAATTCAATTAGTGAGAGACCAGAAAATAAAAAATAAGAAGGTGAGGATTGAGATAGCTAAGTGAGTTAATGTGATGTAACGTCATGTCCCTTCTGGAAATAAGGCTTGTTCCCTGATTCGCAATTAGAGATTCCCTTATTACATTAACGTCATTGTAAGCGGTAGCGAAGTAATCTTGTTAACTCAAATGAGAATAATTGATTTTTCTGCATATAATTTTAGTCGTAAATTCAGGAGTCGCAATTTCTTTATGATTTAAATTTTTTCATTACTAAACTCCTGTTATGAAGCAAACTTTTACCCTTTTAGTATTTGTATTAGCTGTAAGTTTCGTTTCAGCACAATCTTCTCCACGCACACAAAATGCAAAAGCAAAAACGAACACAAACACAAAAACCAGTACCACTGAACACCAGGCAAAAGCAGAAGTTAAGGATAAAGAAGTAGTTGTGAAAATGGACGATGTTGTAACTAATCAAAATACAACTGCAAGCCCAGGGGTAGTAAATACAGGCTATAATGCCATAATTTTTAAAAACGGGCAATCAGCGACACAATCAGGACATGAAGCCCTGGCAATGGCAAGTGGTTATTCTTTTTTTAAAAAAGCTGTTACAAGCAGGTTAACAACAGATTTGAATGCCGTGGGTGATGTGAATTCAGGTTCGTTTAGCAGGGATAATGCAGGTTTTTTTATGAAAAATGGACAAACTGCCTCTTCAACCGGACATGAAGCAACAGCTGTGAATGGTGGATATGCTTCATTCAGCAGAAAAAATTTAGGATATTATACGTTACCAGGTAATAATGATGGAGAAGCTGTTACTGAAAAAGCACCTGCTGATAATACTACCATTTATAAAAAGAACGGGCAGGCAGCTACTAAAACAGGGCATGAAGCAACCGCGGTTGGTGGTGGATATTCTTCATTAAAGAAGAATTAAATTTTAAAGGGTTTATTAATGCCGTGTACCTGTGGGGACAGGCTAGAAAATAATATAAGAAATAAGAAAGTAATGCTTGAGATAGCAAAGTGATTAGAGTTTATTATATTTTATATTTTCTGCTTTTGTTCTATATATCACATCCTTCTCTTCTAATTTGCATTTACTACTAATTTCAAATTGTATTATGCAAAATTCAATTATCGGATACTATTCTAATACGGTAAATTCATAAACAATTAAAGTAATGTTTATGAAAATTCATTCTCACCGAACAACAGTTCTAATTCTTAATGATTATAAAGAGTTTATTTTTCTTCTAAACAAATCTGGATGAGATTTTATCTTTTACGAATTTGATAAAGTATTGATTACCAAAACTTCTTCGTAAAACTGCCTATCCAACGTTTAAACTCATTCCTTTGGAAAAGAAATAATTTTTAATCAACAAATTCTTTTTATGCTAACTAAATCAGCAAACCAATTGATTTTAGCAGTATTTCTTGTAATGTTTTTTTCTGCCTGTCATAATTTCTATCGAAGTTCTGCTAACAGCCAAAATGATATTTCAGGTAAACTTGACTCATTATCGCTTTCCAGGAGATATTTTGTTTTACGAAATGGTACAGAAGAAGCTTATTCCATGAGAAATTTAAAGCTAAGCCAGGATCAAAGAACAGCAGTTGTTACTTTAGATACTTTATCAATACTTCACCAACACCATTTAAAAAAAGGTCCGCAACGCAATTTAAAATATAAAAAAAACATTCCTGGCGAAAACTCAGTTATTAATGAAGTGCATTTATATATTCCACACAACCCCTCTATTAATACAGGAATATATACATTGGATTTAAACCAGGTGCAGAAAATCGAAGTATTACAGCATGATAAAGCAAAAACAACCAGCAGCTATGTAATTGGTGCTGTTGGTTATACTATTGGCGCCTTTTTAGTTGCAATAGCTATAGTTGCAGCAACAAAAAGTTCATGTC
>JACDAZ010000369.1 GCA_013695175.1 Flavisolibacter sp.
CATCAATACCATCACCAATGAAGATATACTTGGTGTACAGTATGCAGCCGTACTAAAAAATATTTATGCACTGGGTGCCGGTATTGCTCATGGCCTGGAGTATGGTGATAATTTTTTAAGTGTTTACATTGCCAATAGTGCAGATGAGATGGCCGGTTTTTTAAGAAAAGCAGGTATACAGGATATAGTGGTAGGAGAACATACAAAGCATGATCCTGTCACACATAAAAAAAATCCAAATTACGCTGCTTCAGTTTACCTGGGAGATCTGTTAGTTACCTGTTATTCGTTGTACAGCCGTAACAGAACCTTTGGTAACATGATTGGTAAAGGATATAATGTACAATCTGCACAACTTGAAATGAATATGGTGGCAGAAGGATACAATGCAAGCAAATGCATTTATCACATCAATGCTCATATTGGTGCCGACATGCCCATTGCTGAAACCGTATATAAAATCATGTGGGAAAAGATGTTGCCTCACGAAGGTTTTGAAATGATAGAGCAGGTATTGATCTGATGCAGGAAATCTTATTTACATTTCACCTCGTTAAAATACTCTGCTGCATTGTTAATGACTAATTCCGGAATATTTAATTGTTGCGAATTCTCTTTTACTGATTGAAATAAAAGATTTTTATTTTCTAAAAAGCTTAGTGTATTAAATGAGTTGAAAACCATTCCGGATTTAGGATTGTTCAAATTAAAATAAGGTGTTTTATTATTACATGCAAAATCAAATTGATCAAATGAAATGTTTCTGTTAATGTCATTGGATTTAAAATGAATTTGCAAACTGGCTATATCATAAATAATACTCCATTTGGTATAACTGCCCTGTGCTACTTTATCAAGAATAGTAAAGGCATAATTAACTGCATTTTCATTTTCAGGTAATGTTTGAAATTGCTGTACCATAGTACATGCAATTGAAAATCGTTGTACTGAATTATCAAAAGAAGTTTCTATATTTTCCTTTAATTGAATCAAAGCATCATTATAAACAGTATTAGTTAATACAGGATGTTCTAAATCTTTGCCTTTATGAACAACCATTTTGCGCTCTATAAATTCTATCGTAGCTGCGTTCCCATTTGCATCTGCAATTAAATAATGAAGGGGTGCAAAATTATCGTTGCTGATGCGGATGATTTTATCAGTTGCAATTACTTCATCAACTGTTGAACAGTTGTCTAATTGAAATTGAATCCACTGCAATTCATTCATGGCAGCACGATTATCCTTAGGAGGGTATTTGGTTCCGGGTAACCACATTAATTCTACTACCAACCCTTTTTCATTCATTCCACCATTTGGAAATTCTTTACCAAATTGGTTAAAGGTGATGCTTCCCCAGTTGGATCTCCATGAAATGGATTTTTCACCGGTAGCTGTAAAAGAAGTTTTTTGTACTCCTCGGGCATTAACTACCACCATACCATTACCTGTTACCCAATCGTAATTTTTTCCAAACACCAATTTTTCATTCCTTTTTAAAAGAAATGTAGAACAGGCAAAAGAAAAGTTAGCATATAAAATAAAAAAGGCAATGGCTATAATTTTCTTCATGAGTCAATTTAAGAAGAACTGTTGCTATGAAAATGCAAAAAAAATTTTACAGCGATACAATTGGGAAATTTTTCTAAATAAATAAAGAAGCCGCAATGCCATCTGCTTTTAAAAAGCCTTGATCTGTTAAAGAATAAATGGATCCATTTTTATGTACTTCATTTTGATGAACATAAGGTTCTAACTGCTTTTCAATTAAAGCTGCTTTTTCTTTACCCCATTTTTTTTCAACACCGGAAAGATTTAATCCTTCAATAGTGCGTAAGGAAATCATGATATGTTCATTTAATTGATCCCTGTCTGATAATACTTCTTTTTCAAAAAAGGTAGCTCCATCAGCTATAGCTGAAATATATTTTTGATTGTTGGCAACATTCCACTGCCTTTCCTTACCATTATAGGAATGTGCCGAAGGTCCTAGTCCCAAATATTTTTCACCTCTCCAGTAAGAGGAGTTATGCCTGCTTCTAAAACCCGTTTTGGCAAAATTGGAAACCTCATAATGTTCATAACCTGCTTCACGCAGCCATTGCATTAATAATAAAAATTGCCTGGCCTGTTTATCATTATCAACATCAGGCGTTTTTTGTAAGGCAATCATTTTATGTAAAGAAGTTTTTTCTTCCACCGTTAAAGCATAACAGGAAAGGTGGGGAATACCAAAAGCAATTGCCCTTTCCACATTTTGCTTCCACATTTCATCCGTTAGCAAAGGAGAACCATAAATCAAATCAATTGTAATATTTGCAAAATGATTTCTTGCTAATTGCAAATTATTGATTGCCTGTTCAGCATTATGAGCCCTGTTCATCCATTTTAATTCAACTTCAAAAAAAGATTGAACTCCTATACTTAGCCTGTTGATACCAGATTGCTTCCATTTTATCAACTTTTCTTCTGTTATATCATCAGGGTTGGCTTCCAGGGTAATTTCAGCATCCTGGTCAACCTGAAAGTCTGAATTTATTTTATGCATCATGAGGTCCAAATTTGAAAAGGATAATAAACTTGGGGTACCGCCGCCAAAATAAATGGTCTTCACCTTTTCGCCTTGCAAGTAGTTTTTTCTGATATCTGTTTCAGCAACAATTGCCTGAACCACATCATCTTTGTAGTGTAAGGAGGTGCTGAAATGAAAATTACAGTAATGGCAGGCTTGTTTGCAGAAAGGTATATGGATATAGATTCCGGACATTAGCTATGCCTAACAAATTCGCGTTGAACTTCTTTTAATAAAACAATATGCAAATAAATTTCCCCCAAACTCGTTACTATTAGTGCTTAATTTGATGTAAAGAAAGAATGCCGAAGTTAAATCACTGCCTGATTGCAATTTTGTTAATGCTGTTGTACCCATTATCCCTCTTCAGCCAAACAGGTTATGTTGTTACCTATATACCTGATTCGGCTGCCGGTATTGCTAAACTGCAAGCATCATTTACTACTCAATCAGCAGCAAGAGACTATATCAATAAACTTCCATCCACCTTACAAAACCAGGGTTATATAACTGCCTCTGTTGACCAAATTGAATATGATTCGTTACATGCTAAAGTTGCTCTTTTCCTGGGTCAGCGTTATCAATGGGCTATTATTCATACCTCCGATAGTGATATAGATTTATTAGAAGCTGTCAGATGGAATCCGGGTCAATACCAGAACAAAACCTTGCAGTTCGCTCAATTTCAAAATCTGCAACAGCGCATTTTAGATCATCTTGAAGAAAACGGTTATCCTTTTGCACGTATATACCTGGATGATGTAAAACTGCAGGAATCACAGATTGAAGCACAATTGAAAATTGACCGTGGACATTTGTATAAAATTGATTCCATCAGAATTCATGGGGATGCTAATATTAAAAATGAATTTATCCAAAAGTATTTAGGTATAGCCAATGGCAGTTATTATAATAAAAAAAGGCTTGAAAATGTTGGTAAAAAAATAGCTGAACTACCTTATGTGCAGGAAGAAAGACCATCAGATCTTACTTTGCTGGGTTCGGGATCCGTTTTAAATGTGTACCTGAAACCCAAAAAAACCAGCCAGGTAAATGCTTTGATTGGTTTTTTGCCCAACAGCCAGGCTTCAGGAAAATTGCAGGTAACGGCTGATGTGAACCTGTTATTCAGAAATGCATTGAGTGCCGGTGAAACCATTGGATTGAATTGGCAAAAATTACAGCCTCAATCACAACGACTGAATCTTTTGTATGAGCATCCTTATATTTTCAATTCCAACTATGGACTGGGTTTTAATTTCAATATGTTTCGCAAAGACAGCAGCTTTTTAAATCTTGATATGAAACTGGCTGCAACATTCGGAGCCGGTGAAGTTCAGTCTGCTTCTTTATTTATAGAAAGAAGGCAAACATTAGTGAGTGATATAAATGCAAACAGGGTTATCATCACCCGTACTTTACCTGCAGAAGCTGATGTAAGTTCCAACAACATAGGTTTTACATATAATTTAAACAATACCAATTACAGGTTTAATCCGCAAAGAGGAAATGAATTTTTTATAACAACATCAGCAGGTACAAAAAACATTAAAAGAAATAATGAAGTGCTGGAACTAAAAGATCCCGGAGATCCGGATTTTAAATTTTCCAGTTTGTATGATACGGTAAAACTGAAAACATTTCAATTTCGTGTTCAATTACAAGGTGCACATTTTTTTCCAATTGGGAAGCAAAGTACTATAAAAGCAGGTTTGAACGGAGGCTTATTCAGCAGCGGTAATATATTCAGAAATGAACTTTTT
>JACDAZ010000384.1 GCA_013695175.1 Flavisolibacter sp.
CAAAATGAAGGGCTAATACATAAGCTGTTTGCGAACTGGAAACAAGTCGGCCATTAGGTGTAACGTATTCTTTTAAAAAAGCTTCTTTTACCTTTTGCAATAAGGCTTTGTAATTTACCACATCTTCATCTTTACCCAGTACCTGTGCGGCATTGATCAACAGTTGCGTAGAATAAGCAAAAAAAGACTGCGCAATTAAATATTTGTCCGTAATAGCAGAACGTCCATCCAGGTCATCATCCGGTCTGTAAAAAAGCCAATCTCCAAAATGAAAACCTTTGTTCCATAAATCAGAAGTGCTGTTTTGCTGCATGTAATTAACCCAGGCTTTCATACTTGGATATTGTTCCACCAGTACACCTGTATCTCCATAAGCCAGGTACACGGTCCAGGGTATGATGGTAGCCGCATCGGCCCAGCCTGCGGAGCCCGCTGCATTGTCTCCTAATACATTTGGTATAACATAGGGTACACTACCGCTTGGCAATTGGTCTGCTGCAAGATCTTTCAGCCATTTTTTAAAAAAGGAATGCACGTTCATATTAAAAGCAGATGTTCGTGCAAATACCTGCGCATCACCGGTCCAGCCCAATCGTTCATCTCGTTGCGGGCAGTCTGTAGGTACATCTACAAAGTTTCCTTTTTGTCCCCATTGTATATTGTGTTGCAATTGGTTCAGTAAGGGATGTGAGGTTGAAAATGTACCGGTTTCAGGCATATCAGAATAAAGAGCAACTGCTGTTACATTATCTCCTTTTAGTTCACCTGGATAACCATCCAACTTAATATACCTTAATCCCTGAAAGGTGAAATGCGGTTCATAGATTTCTTCCCCTTCCCCATTCAGTATATAGGTATTTTGTTGTTTGGCTGATCTTAAGTTCTCTGTATAAAAATTTCCTTCTTTGTCTAACACTTCTGCGTGTGATATTGTAACCTGATTGCCTTTTTTACCTTTTACTTTTAATTGAACCAAGCCTACCAGATTCTGTCCAAAATCAACCACCAGTTCGCCTTTAGGTGTCCTAAACACTTTAACTGGCTTGAATACTTCCTGTTTTTTTACGGGTTGGTTATACGTAGCAATCAAAGTTGTACCAGGAGGCTCTTTTATAAAAACACTGCTCCAGGTATTATCAGTATAAGCTGCCGTTGACCAACCCTTTTTCTCCTCACGGGCATCGTATAATTCACCATTATAAATATCAGAACTTCGTATGGCACCGGTGGTGCACTTCCATGTATCGTCCGATACAATCATTTCCTTTGTACCATCAGCATAAGTTATCTGCAACTGAAATAATAAGGCGAGATCTTTACCGTAAACGTTTTTATTAGATTCCCAGCCAATATTGCCCCGAAACCAACCGCTGCCCAATGCTACCCCTATAGCGTTTGCACCATTTTGCAACAATAGTGTAACATCATAAACCTGGTATTGTAAACGATTTCTGTAACTGGTCCATCCGGGTGTTAAGTATAAGTCTCCTACCCGTTTTCCATTAATGAAAGCCTCATACAACCCCATTGATGTTATATAGGCAACTGCAGATGTTACCTTTTTGCTCGAAGTAAATACTTTACGAAATAAAGGACTGGGACGCAAAATAGTGTCTTCAGCAAAACCAATACTGATCCATTTGGCTTTCCAGTCGTTGGGCTGCAGAAGTGCTGTTTGCCAATAGGCAGGTTCGCTCCAGGGAGAAGCTTTTCCATTATTATCCCAAACCCTTACCTGCCAGTAATATTTATTTCCAGACTCCAGCGGAGTGCCGGCATATGGAATATAAACTGATTGGCTTGATACAACTTTTCCGCTGCTCCAGGCGGTGCCTTTACCGGTTCTCAAAGCTTCAGCATCAGGGGCAACCCGAACCTCGTAAGCTGTTTGCATTATATTCCTTTTATCGGATGTTAGCTGCCAGCTAAAGCGGGGTTGTGTTATATCTATCCCAATAGGATTAACCCTATTCTCACAAAGCAATTGTACCACTTTTGTTTGTGCCAGTGAGGATATAACTACCAGATGCAAAAATGTAAAAAGAAAAAAAAGCTTATTCATGCAATCATTTTATACCAAAATAAGGAGGATTTTAACGGAATTACATAAACTGTTTATGCAGGGAATGTATCAAAGGAATTATAACTAAGTATCATGCTCTATCATTACCCCAAAATTAAAAATATTCTTCCGGTCCCGGAAAATGAAGTCAAAGGCTGTTACTATACAAAAAAAGTTATTGTTGCTGCATCTTTCACAAACTTTCAATCAAAAATAATTTAGTTTTAGTTCCAGGTATCAGCCTTATAGTTGTCTATAATATTGCTTATGTACATCTCGAACAAAAATTACTTTTTATTTATTTTAAATCTTTTCATTCTATTGTCGTGTCGTCAATCTGATACCCTGTTTGAAGCATTACCCGCTGCAAAAACCAATATCCATTTTACCAATAAACTTGAGAAAAGAAAGCAGCTTAATATCATCAGTTATTTATATTATTATAATGGGGGTGGCGTTTCTGTTGGTGATGTTAATAATGATGGATTAACAGATATCTATTTTACAGCCAACAGCAAAGGAAATAACAAATTATACTTAAATAAAGGAAACTTCGAGTTTGAGGATATTACAGAAAAAGCAGGTGTGGGCGGCAGTGCCGATTGGTGCAGTGGTGTAACCATGGCGGATGTAAATGGAGATGGCTATTTAGATATTTATGTTTCTGCAGTTAGTAATGCACTTGGTTTGAAAGGCTTCAACCAGCTTTTTATAAACAATGGTGCTACTCCAGGAGGTGACGTAAGATTTACCGAAAGTGCGGAAAAGTATGGTTTGGCTTTTTCAGGCCTTTCCACACAAGCGGCTTTTTTCGATTTTGACCAAGATGGCGACCTGGATTGTTATCTTTTAAATCACTCCCAAAACCAGGTTTCAAATATACCTGATGCCATCAACAGAAAAATTACAGGCAGCATATCAGGCGACAGGTTTTATAGAAATGATCTGAATACGCCTTCCGGCAAGTTTACGGATATAACGGTACAGGCAGGAATCTTCCAAAGCAATTTAGGTTATGGTCTGGGACTGGCAATAGCAGATTTTAATAATGATGGCTGGGACGATGTATACGTAGGTAATGATTTTTTTGAAAATGATTATTACTATGTCAACAATGGTAATGGGACTTTTTCTGAAAGCGGGGCAAAGCATTTTAATCATTACAGCCGATTCAGTATGGGTAACGATGCCGCTGATTATAATAATGACGGGCAACTGGATATCATTACTACAGATATGCTGCCATATGATGAAAAGGTTCTTAAGACCTATGGCTCTGATGAAAATCCGGATGTTTATAAAATCAAGCTTCAACACAATGGCTTCCAGCACCAGTATTCAAAAAACTGTCTGCAAGTAAACAATGGCAGCGGCAGTAGTTTTAGTGAACAAAGCCTGCTGGCTGGCGTATCGGCTACAGATTGGAGCTGGTGCCCACTTTTTGCTGATTTTGATAATGATGGAGCCAAAGATCTGTTTATAACTAATGGCATTGTGAAACGGCCGATGGACCTGGATTACATTAGTTTCTTCTACAGCAATCTGGGGAAAAGAGATGTACAGGATGAATCCGCTTTAGAAAAAATGCCCGATGGCAGCTCTTATCCTTTTGTATTCAAAGGAGACGGCCAGTCTCGTTTCCAGGATGTAAGCGCACTTTGGGGTACGAAGGCATTAAAAGGTTATTTTAATGGTGCAGCTTATGCCGATTTTGATAATGATGGAAATATAGATATAGTAATTAATTCCATTGATGCACCGGCAACGGTTTTAAAGAATAAAGCACCTAAAAAGAATTTTATATCCTTAGCGTTCCAGGGAATTGGAATGAATACAACCGGCATTGGCGCTAAAGCTTACATCTTTCAAAAAGGCAAATTGCAATACCAGCAACTAATGCTGACAAGAGGATTTCAATCTTCATCTGATACAAAACTGCATTTTGGATTGGCCTCAGAAAACAACATTGATAGTTTGCTGGTGGTATGGCCAGACCAAAGTTTTCAATTACTAAAAAACATAAAAGGGAATCAAAGACTTTTACTGCATCAAAAAAATGCTAACGGTACATTCCATTACGATAGCTTTTTTAAAAAGGAAAAACTGCATTTCACAATGTTGACTGATGATAAATTTATTGACTGGAAG
>JACDAZ010000399.1 GCA_013695175.1 Flavisolibacter sp.
ATAGTAGATGGAAAGGAATCTGTAAGTTTCCTTGTAAGAGTAAAAGAACTTCTGGAAAATCCTGAATTACTTTTATTTGGCAAAGATCCGGTGAAGGCTTTGCTGGAGTTATAAAAGAATCTTTCTATTAAGGGATTACCTTAATTTTCATGCACATATATTCTTACATTAATTCAGTCAAAGAAATCATTTCATCTTACAATGGAATAATACCTTTTGCATCCTGGTTAAAAAAGTATTTTGCAGCACTTAAAAAATATGGTTCTAAAGACAGAAAGCATATAACTCAATTATGTTATTCCTGGTTTAGGTTAGGCAAGTCATTTGATCAACAACCTTTTGAAGAAAGACTTTTGATCGCTCAGTTCCTTACATCAACATCTTCAAATGTTTTCCTGCAGCAATTAAAGCCAGAATGGAATCAAAAAATAGAATCACCCCTATCAGAAAAATTATCTTTTTTAAACGCTTCAGAAGAATGGTACCATATCTTTACATGGCTGCATGAGGTCACTGAGAATATAGACGAAAAAGCCTTTGTTGAATCTTTTTTATCACAGCCAGATCTTTTCCTCCGCATTAGACCAGGTTATGAGGCCACAGTTAGGAAAAAGGTTGATGAAGCAGATGTAGAGTATAGGTTTATTAAGGAAGATTATTGCCAACTCCCGGTTAGTTTTAAGGTGCAGGATTATTTTGATACGGATAGGGAAGTGGTAGTACAGGATTTTAATTCGCAACAGGTGCTTAATGCATACAAGGAACTTGGGCAAAATAAAGATGTTATTTCTGCATGGGATTGTTGTGCCGCCAGCGGAGGTAAATCTTTATTGCTTTATGATCAGTTTAAAAATATTAAACTAACGGTGTCAGATATACGGAAATCCATTTTACATAATCTTCAGGCAAGATTTAAACGAGCCGGTATAAAAGATTTTCAATCCTATGTATTAGATCTTTCAAAAAAAGATGTTTTACCTCCCGGTAAATTCGATCTGGTTATCTGCGATGCTCCTTGCAGCGGGTCAGGAACCTGGAGCCGGACACCTGAACAGATTTATTTTTTTAAAGAAGAAAAGATATTACACTATCAGCAGCTTCAGCAAAAAATTATAATTAATGCTTCCAAAGGAGTAAATAAAGGTGGTTATTTTTTATACATAACCTGTTCAGTATTTACAAAAGAAAATGAAGATGTTGTTTCTTTTATAAAAGATCAAACCTCACTAAATCTTGTAAGTATGAACTATTATAAAGGATATGATAAAAAGGCTGATACCTTATTTGCAGCCCTCTTTACTTTTTAATAACAAGTAATTCTTTTGTTCCCACCAACTTTTGCTGATTATAAACAGAAACAAAATATTTACCTTGTGCAAGTTGGTGAGCAGGAACAGGAATAACAGCCATTCCTGCAGCTTTACTTCTTGTTACATTTAAAACTATACGTCCTGCAGCATCAGTTATTCTTATCTGCATATTCGGTATGGCTTCCAAAGAATTTATATGGATGTTAAAGGATGAAAAAGCAGGATTGGGTGCTAATAAGAAGCTGTTCTCTTGTACCTGATTAATACATGATGGAGAAACAGAAACAGTAACTGTATCAATATATCCTGCAGAAAAACCAGCAGTTGCAGTATCAATGATCTGTCTTATGCGATAACTTATTTCTCCTGTTGGTAAAGATGATATTGAATCTGTAAACTGGTAGGTACGATTGCTGAAAACAGAACCGTTTGCTGCACGTTCACCAATTTTAATAAAGGCATTTTGTCCGGGCAACTTTCTTTCAATTTCATACCGCATTCCTGTAATGTCTTTACTTGTCCATTCGAGGCTGGCACGGCAATTTGAAATATTTGCAGTTGCAGAAGAAGTTTCATCCAATAAAATCAATGTAGCTTTTTTCATATCAGGAATACCATAGCCTACCCGATTATCTGGTGTTGTGTATTTATGTGCTGATCTTTTTAAGACATCTACAATCTTCATATTATTTACTTCCTGAAATCCCTGCCAGAGACAGGTTGCTAATCCTGCCATGTTGGGACAAGCGAATGATGTACCGTTTCCGGGACCAATTGTATTGTTTGTATATTGAATAATTGTACCCACACCAACTGATGCAACATCCGGTTTTACCTGACCGTCTGAAGATGGACCGTAACTAGAAAACCCACCAATTACACCACTTGTATTTACAGCGCCACCTGCCAGTACACTATCCCCGTCTGCTGGCGTAATGATATAATTCCAGGAAGATCCGCCTTCATTACCGGCTGCATTCACAACTAAAATTCCCTTTTTTGCTGCAAGATCAGCACCTATAGCAGACATAGTTGTATTGCCATTCATGTCGGCATAAGAATGATTTAAATGTTGCAGCGGTGCATCAAATAAATAATAGCCTAATGAAGATGAAATTACATATCCGCCTGCACTGTCAACACGCTCTGCCCCGCAAACCCAGTTGTGTTCTTCTATTGGGTATTCACTAAAAGCATCCTCAGTCATGTACAAATAAAAATTTGCTTTTGGTGCAGTACCAACAAACTGACCAGGAATATTTGCTGCAATAATGGAAAAGCAATACATGCCATGCGGATGATCTTCATTTACAGATGCTTCCCTGTTTACAAAATCCCATGTATCTAAAATTTGACCATTGGCTCTTACACTGTCAAATGCTTTTAGAGACAGGTAATTAAAATAACCAGCATCTAACATTCCAATTGTCATATTCTGACCACGTAAACCAATATTATGCAGAAATTCTCCGTTATGAATACGAACCTGGTCATAAGACTGCCCATAGTTAAAGTAATTAGCAGTTAGGCCTGATGTTCTTAGCAAAGGCGAAAAATCAAGGTTAGTATTTGGTTCCTGAAATTTTTTGGATACTTCTTCTGAAGCATCATTTGTTTTACGTAAAGCTATTTCAGATACTGTTTGTACAAATGAAAAAGAATTTATTTTTTCAATAGCTTCTGCATCTGTTGTTTGAATTGAAACCTGGTTAAGCCATTTTGAAACATTCAGGATGGTAACATTTGGTACAGATGCAACACTGTCAAGATATCTTTTTGTAACAGGAAGATCTGTGCTGTCTATTGTCAGATTGTATTTTGTTCTTCTTTCAATACTTTTTGAAGAAAGATAAGCAGATGGATTAGCAAGCGTAAACGTATTAAACCCTTTGTTCTTAAACTTTACAATAAAACGTGATTGAGATGATGCATGTTGAACAATAAAAAAGAAAAAGAAGAATAAAAAAAGTTTAAGAGTTTGAATCATTTTTATCAATTATTACTTATGATGGTACGTTTAACACCAAATCCTATGGTATTAGCTGTTGTAGGCTGATAATCCCATAAAATATAATCCTGCTGTATAAGACCTATATTTTTTGCATATTTTTCTTTATAAAAACTTCTTATAGCAATGGAAGTAATATCAGTCAACGGTACATTAAATGATTGATCAACTGCTGTTACCGTTACAACGTCAGTATATGTTTTTCCATTCAAGCCAACAGTTTCACCGGTTTCTTCAATTTTAAATTCCCATAAATCCATATCATCATCATTACTGAAATCGTAAATAGAGCTGTAGGGTTCAAGGCTTAAAAAGCTGGTACCTTTCCAGGTATGCCCGGAGCGTATGGGACTCGTCAATTTAACAAAGCGCAAATTGTCTTCTATTACTTCAACAGCATTGGCGGTAGGGGTTATAACATAAGTACCATCAATTATCCAGGGTTGTATGCCTGCAGTATCTCTTAAATATCTGAAAATGCGATAGGAGGGTCTATTCAGATTATCCGTAAAAAGTGCATCAACAACATGCTTCTCCTGGTATGAATTTACTTTTTCAGTTCTTCCACTTAAAAAAACAGTGGAATCTAACCGGTATATAATTTCTTTACCAACTTCAGAAAGAAAATAATCATTGGCCGTATGAAGTGTAAAATCATCAACTTCATTTTTGCAACCTGCAAGAAACAACAGGTTAAGGTTGAGGATTAAAAATGCTTTAGCAAAGGATCTCATAGTAAATGGATTTCATGAAAATATGATGTCATATTTTTCGAGGCTAAAGCTAATAAATAAAATTTCCGAAAAAGAGTGAAGTGAAGTTTTTTTGGATATTAATGATCAAAAAACTGCTTTTTGAATGATTCCTCCCCCTATTACGTCATTTCCTTCATAAAACACAGCACTTTGACCGGGTGCAATACCCTTGGCTTTTTCATAAAATTGAACCCTTACTTCATTATCTTTCTGACTAATACCTGATAGGCTGCCTTTATCCTTATAACGAATTTTCGTTAAAGCTTCCATAGGAGCATCTAACCTGTCGTACTTGATCATATTAACCTTGCCAACAAGCATTTGTTCTTTTTCAAGGTCTTCTTCTTCACCCAGAACAACTGTATTAGTCTCAGGATCAATAGATGTAACATAAGCAGGTCGGCCTAAAGCAATATCTAAACCTTTTCTTTGTCCAATAGTATAAAAAGGGTAGCCTTTGTGTTGCCCCAGAATGTTGCCTGCTCTATCGATAAAATATCCACCTGCCACTTTTTCCTCCAATCCTTCAACCTTGCGTTTTAAAAAGCCTCTATAATTGTTATCCGGAACAAAACAAATCTCATAGCTTTCACTTTTTTTAGCAAGTTCAGGATAACCAAAATCATGGGCCATTTGGCGTATTGCTGTTTTTCTATAGCCCCCTAACGGCAAAAGTGTTCTGCTTAAAAGATCCTGTTGCAGACCCCACAGCACATAGCTTTGATCTTTTGTTTCATCAACACCTTTTGTAACTACAAAACGCCCGTTTTCATGCTGGTAAACAGATGCGTAATGCCCTGTAGCAATATATTCGCAATTCAAAGCATCTGCTCTTTTTGCCAGCGCTCTCCATTTAATATGTGTATTACATAATACGCAAGGGTTAGGCGTACGACCTGCCAGGTATTCATCAACAAAGTTGTCCACTACAAAAGATCCGAATTCATCCCGTATGTCTAAAATATAATGAGGAAAACCATGTTCCACCGCAGCCATCCGGGCATCATTAAAACTATCCAGGTTGCAACAGCCGGTTTCTTTTTTACCTCCCCCACTGGCACTGTAGTCCCAGGTTTTCATAGTAATGCCTACTACTTCATAACCTTGATCATGAAGCATTAAGGCAGTAACGGTACTGTCTATACCGCCACTCATAGCTACCAAAACCTTTCCTTTCCTGCTCATGATTGCTTTTACCCTTTTAGAATTGCAAAGATACAACTCCTCAGTTGGCAGCTGTTTAGTTGAATGTTAAGATATGATGGTAACATTCTCCTATAGAAGATGATTCTTCAGCAATTGATAATTTATCATAGTTTTTTAAACTATTAATAATTTTTGTCACAACATTCAATTTTCTGCCTTAGTTTAGGTGCCAGTTGAAATTCTATATCAAATGAAAAAACTCTTTGTCTTTTTAATAACCAGCGCTTTTATTTCCTGTTCCGGTAATAATGCTCAAAATGATGTTCATTCAGACTCATTAGCAACCAATCAAAATCCGTCTGCTTCAGGCCCGGTAACTCCAGTTCTTGATACGGCGAAATTTGACGAGCTTTCCCTTTATTTGGCAAATGGCGATACAACCGGCAGGTGGCCTGTTAAAGGTCCATATCCGTTACCGGGAGCCATATTACCTTTCAATCGGGTTGTGGCTTATTATGGTAATTTATATTCCAATAGAATGGGTGCATTAGGCAAATGGCCAAAGCAGGATATGATGGAAAGGCTAAAAAAAGAAGTACAGGAATGGAATGATGCTGACAGTGTTATTAAAGCCATACCGGCACTGCATTATATAGCTATAACAGCACAGCCGGCTCCGGGCAAAGATGGTATGTACAGGTTTAGAATGCCTTATGCACAATTAGACACTGTATTAAGCTGGGCAAAAGAAATTGACGCTATTGTATTTATAGATTTCCAAATTGGTTTAAGTACATTAATTAAAGAAGCAACTCATTATGAACAGTACCTTTCTTTACCTAATGTTCATTTAGGAATTGACCCGGAATTTGCCATGGCAGGTAAAGAAAACAAAAGACCAGGGTCCGTTATTGGAACTGTGGATGCTGCACAAATAAATGAGGTTACTGAATACCTGGCAGGATTAGTAAGAAAAAATAATTTGCCTCCGAAAATGTTTATGATTCATCGGTTCACTCAGGGGATGGTTACTAATTATAAAAATATAAAATTATATCCTGAACTGCAGATCATAATGGATATGGATGGTTGGGGAGGTCCTGCAAAAAAGAAAAGCACTTATTACAGCTGGATAGCAGCTCAGCCTGTGCAATTCACAGGGTTTAAATTATTTTATGTAAATGATACAGAATATTCTAATCAGAAAGAATTAATGCCAAAGAAGGAAGTTTTAAACTTAAAGCCATCTCCAATTTATATTCAATATCAATAATTTAGGTTAGTGCACATTTCAGACTGCTCAAGGTTGATTAGTAATTGGTGAAAACTAAAAACTAAAAGGTGAAGGCTAAGGCTGATTGCTGGTTGCTGATTGCTGATTCTTATCCTTGAGAGAGAAATTGTTGAATAATAAAATAACTTATAACTATTAATAATAAAATAATGATAACAGCAATCATAAGTGTATGATCGGGTTTTATCTGCAGCCTATCCCTTCGACTTTTTCTTTTTGCAGTTTTCCTTTTAAGTTCAAAATTTAATTGATCTACCAGAATAGTTAACCTTCTTTTGTCTTTCAATCCTTCTAAACCCTCAACTGCATCACCCTCAAAATCACTATCCATTAAATGTTTTTCTACTTCATGCTGTTTCTCTGCAGACAATTTTCCCTGCAGGTACAACATCAAGGTTTCCTGATCTATGTCAGGATTTAAATTGGATAATATATCTTTTAGATTTTCTTTCATTAGTGACGATTATCAAGCTTTTTTTGGAGAAGTAACTTCAAATTGCGTTTTCCATTTTGAATATAGCTCTTTACCTGCATTATTGAAAAACCTGTTATTTCACTGATCTGGTTATAACTGTTCTTTTTAAGATAAAACAAAATTACACACTGTTTCTGCTCATCATTCAATTCTTCAAGCGATTCTTCCAAAACAATATAAGTTTTCTCGTTTTCAATAAACTTTTGTTTATCTGTTTCTTCATCAGCAATTTGAACTTTTGAGATTTCCTTTATGTCTCTTACTGTATTGCCCCTTAGCTTCATGAGGCAATGATTTTTAGCAACCATATACAACCACGATTTAAAGTAATCGATCTTGTATTTATTAACTTCTGATAAAACTTTTAGAAATATTTGCTGTACTGCATCTTTGGCTTCCTCTTCATTTTTCAGGTATTTCATGCACACACCAAAAAGCAATAATGTATAACGCTCCAATAATACACCTATCCACTCGTGGTTGTTATCATTGTAATACTTTTCCAGGAGTTCAGCATCATTAATATGGTCAAATCGCCCTGCCTTCACTATTGAAAAGTAGCTATTTCATTTAAAACAATAAAAGATTCGCCCAAAATCCTTTTCTTAGATGCATAATTTTCCTGAATTCATAATAAAAACATGTACGGAATCTGTAAAGTTGCAGCTGCTCCTGTAAGAAAAGAAGCTAATCACAGATCAGAAATGATCAATCAATTATTGTTTGGTGAAGCATTGGAATTACTGGAGCAAAAAACTGAATGGTGCCGGGTTCGATCTTTATATGATGGTTATGAAGGTTGGCTGACAAATCATCTTTTTAAAGTAGAAGATCTTTTGTCTGCGATAACTTTTGATTATGTAGCCGCAGATCTCATGAATACTATTCAATTAAACGGACAAACTTTTTATATTCCGCAAGGAGCTTCTTTACCGGGATTTGACAGCAATAGTAAACGGCTATGGAATACTGAGTATTTATATAAAGGTTCTTATAGGAATATTGCTGAACAAAATGAATCCACTATAAAAGAAACAGCTAAAGCCTGGGTAGAAGCACCTTATTTATGGGGTGGAAAAACAATGATGGGTGTAGACTGCAGTGGCTTTGTGCAAATAGTATTTAAGGTGGCGGGAATAAATCTTTTAAGGGATGCATGGCAACAGGCAAAACAAGGAACTGATGTGCCATCTTTAGAAGAAAGTAAAGAAAATGATCTTGCTTTTTTTGCAAATGAAGAAGGTAAAATAATTCATGTTGGTATTTTACTCAACTACAAACAAATAATTCATGCTTCAGGAAAAGTAAGAATAGATGCAATTGATGATGATGGAATTATAAATTCTGATACAAATGAAAGAACACATCGTTTACATTCTATGAAAAGATATTTTTAAAAAATCTTACAATTAATGAATCCCAGTTCAACATTTTAAAAGCTGTATAAAATAATAAAACAGCAAATATTTTTTTCAATGCTTCTTTATCCATTTTTAATGCCAGTGTACTACCCAGATAGCCACCTACTACAAAACCGATAGCTAAAAAAAGTATAACATTAAAATCAATAGGTGCTCCAAGCCGCTTCATGTCAGTATAATATTTTAAAAAAGCTATTAGTACTACCGGAAATACTAAAACTCCTAAAGAAGTGCCCTGTGCCTGGTGTTGTGTATAATGAAGAAAATACACTAAGGCAGGTACTAAAATAATGCCGCCGCCAATACCTACTAATCCACTCATGATACCGGCAAACAACCCTATCAACAGGATAATCATTATAAGTTGTGCTGTCATAACTTTTTTATTTGTTGATTGCATTTGTCTCTGCAAATTTTACTTTGTATAATTCAATTGCTGCCGTTATAATTTTGTAAGCTTCTTCTCTAGATTGAAAATTATCAATTCGCACCTCTTTATTTTCAAGCACTTTATACTGTTCAAAATAATTTTTTAATTCATTAAAAAAATGTTTTGGAAGTTCATCGATATTAGTAATATGGTTTACAGATGGATCCTTGGTAGCTACTGCTATAATTTTGTCATCTTCCTCACCACTGTCAATCATTTGCATGTTTCCAATTACTGTTGCTTCTACCAGGCAAAGAGGTTGTATGCTTTGTGAGCAAAGAATTAAAATATCCAGGGGATCATTATCTAATCCAAATGTTTGGGGTATAAAACCATAATTTACAGGATAGTGAAATGACGAATAAATGATTCTGTCAAGCTTTAATAAACCTGTGGGTTTATCTATTTCATATTTTGTTCTGGAGCCTTTTGAAATTTCTATTAATGCATTTACTGTGGCAGGTGCATTAATACCATAAGATGCCCCATGCCATGGATGCAATACCTGCATATTTTTCATGTGTTAAAAAGTTTAAATCCAAAAAACGTAACAATAAATCCTCCCACTATACTAACACTCAAATACATTAAAAGTGGTAACCATCTTCCTTCCATTATCATTTGATTTCCTTCTGCCGTAAATGCTGAAAAGGTGGTGAACCCACCACAAAATCCGGTGATCCAAAGAAGGCGCATAGACTCACTTAAATTGTTTCGGGTAATTAATGCCCAAAAAATTCCAATTAAAAAACAACCCGTTAAGTTGACTAAGATAGTTCCAAATGGAAAACTGAAATTGAAGAAGCGTTGCGCAAGATAACGCAGCATACTGCCTGCTGCACCACCAATTCCTACTATCAATAAATTATTTATCATTCTTCTTGAATCATTGAAGGGAAAGAATATTTTAAATCTACAAGCCACTGTCCATTATGCATAATTACTTTTAATGAATCTTTTATCTTTTTGTATGAATTGGAGTAATGGACAATAGTTATTGTGTCATTTACCTGCCTGATGTCATGAATATTAATAGAAGATTCGCGGTATAATCTTCTTTCTTCAGATGATAATCTTTGGCGAAAACTTCTTTCGGTAATATTCAGGTATTCCCTGTTTGCAGAATCATACAAAATAAATTTTTCAGCCTGGCTGAAGTTGGAGTTTAATACCGAGTGGATAAAATTCCTGGCAGCATCTACATCGTTTTCCGAAGTTGCTGGTTGGTCTTTGCATGCTGATAAAAGTAGAATGATAATTAATCCTGTTACAATTATTCCTCTCATTATTACAAAGTAAAAGAATATAAGGAACAATTTGACCAATGTGTAGTAATACAACTAAGAAGTATCCATAAAAAAAGTGCCTTAATAATTAAGACACTTAGTAATCATATTTTTTAAGGCAGGTAAGATTTGTTTACAAGGGCTTGAATAGTATTATGGTTTTACATTATCCTTTATTCCTGTCAAAAAATCGCCTTTCTTTTCTTTCTTTGGTTTCTATATCTTCTAACTCCTGTTCTCTCAGACCTTCCTTATCGTACGCTCTTAAAATAGCCTTTACTAACCTGTGGCGCACTACATCTTCCTCATCTAATTCAATATAGCCAATACCATCAATGTTCTTTAATATCCTGCTTGCTTTTATTAATCCGCTTTTTTGATTTCTTGGTAAATCTACCTGTGTTATATCACCTGTAATAATTGCCTTAGCATTTGCACCAATACGGGTTAAAAACATTTTTAATTGAAGGTCAGTTGAATTTTGAGCTTCATCAAGAATAATAAAACAATTGTCTAAAGTACGACCACGCATATATGCCAAAGGCGCTATTTCAATAGTACGTGTACTCATATAGTATCCAAGCTTATCGGCAGGTATCATATCATCCAGCGCATCATATAATGGACGCAGATATGGATCAATTTTTTCTTTTAGATCACCGGGTAAAAAACCCAAATTTTCACCTGCCTCAACCGCAGGGCGGGTAAGTATAATTTTTTTTACAACTTTGTTTTTTAAAGCCCTTACTGCCATTGCAACAGCTGTATAAGTTTTTCCCGTACCGGCAGGTCCAATGGCAAAAACAACATCATTTTTTTCAGAGGATGTTACCAGGCGCTTTTGATTTGCAGTACGTGCACGAACGGTTTTTCCATTTGGTCCAAAAACCAAAATATCATTAGGGTTACGATCAATAAAATTGTCGACCGTTTCAGCATCATCGCCCCCTAAAATTTGTTCAAAATAATTTTCGCTCATATGTCCGTTACGTTCCAGGTACTGAACAATAAGATCTATTTTCTCTTTGGCACCTTCAACTTGTTCAGGTGCTCCGCTCAATTTCAGTTGAGTACCGCGGGATAAAATTTTTAAAAGGGGAAATTTTTTCTTGAGAAGATCCAGCTTTCCATTATTTACGCCAAAGAATTCTATAGGGTTTACGGTCTCAAGGTTAATAATTGTGTCTCTCAAATCTAGAACTGGTTTTTTGTTACATAATTCCGGTTGTGCCGGCTTACAATTTTAATTTCCCATCCGGTAAACAAGATAGGAAAAACTATAAGCAATTTCCAACTACTACTTATACACATATGTGTATTAAAAAATTGTGCCTATTGTCAAACTAATATACTATACATGATGAATAGCAGTGGTTAAGAAGAATGTAATTAACTTATTTATGGAAGTTAAAAACCTGATTAGAAATTTTGAAATACCATAATTGCTTTGGTAATACATTGGCTTTCTGATAAAAGTTATATCAAAAACTAATTATTATCAGGAATAGTTGTTTTTAAATTACTTCTCTTTGCAACCTCAAAACCAAGGAATAATGAAGTTACCAGTAGAATACAAAGAGGCAGCTGATGCATTATCCATAATCCAATCCGGTAATCGTGTTTTTGTACAGGGAAGTGCCCAAACGCCAACTTGTTTATTAAAAGCGCTTGCTGAGCAGGCAGGGCGATTCAGGCAAGTAGAATTAGTATTTATCAGTATTTATGGAGAAGTTTATGTTGACAAGCCAGAGTTTGCTGAAAATTTTAACCTCAATTCAATGTTCGTTTCTACCAGCATCCGAAACGCTGTAAATGAAGGAAGGGCAGATTATATACCTGTTTTTTTAAGTGAAATACCTGAGTTGTTTAAACAAAATATATTGCCGGTTGATGTTGCCTTGGTACAGGTATCACCTCCCGATAATCATGGCTATTGTTCTTTAGGAGTTTCGGTAGATGTGGCCCGTTCAGCTGTAGATAATGCACAGCATGTAATAGCACAGGTTAATCCCAACGTACCTAGGACGCATGGGGATGGGTTAATTCACAGCAGTCGCTTTTATGCCATGGTTTATTGTGATGAACCTTTGTACGAAGCAAGGTTTGGAGACAAAGTAGGAAAAAATGAATTGCGAATAGGTGAACATGTGGCAGGCATGATTGAAGATGGATCAACTTTGCAGATGGGTATTGGTTCCATACCCGATGCCGTATTGAAGGCATTGTCAAATCATAAAAACCTTGGTGTACATACAGAGATGTGTTCTGATGGGATTGTTGATTTAATAGAAAAAGATATCATCAATAATAAATTTAAAAATATTCACCCCAACAAAACTGTAACCGGTTTTGCATTGGGTACCAAAAAACTTTATAATTATGTAAATGATAACCCTGCATTCCAGTTTTTAGATATTGATTATGTAAATGATCCTCATGTTATTCGCCGCAACAATAAAATGATTGCAATTAACAGTGCTATTGAAATTGATATTACCGGGCAGGTATGTTCCGATTCAATTGGTACAATGCAATATTCAGGGGTAGGAGGACAAATGGATTTTATGCGTGGTGCAGCATTAAGTACAGGTGGAAAACCAATCATAGCACTTCCTTCCAGAACGGCAAAAGGTGTTCCCCGTATTGTTCCATTTTTAAAGCAGGGTGCTGGTGTAGTTACAACAAGAGCACATGTACATTATGTTGTTACAGAATATGGAATTGCATATCTGTTTGGAAAAAACCTACGTCAACGTGCAAAAGCTTTAATTAATATTTCACACCCCGATGATCGTGAAGCTTTAGAAAAAGCATGTTTCGAAAGATTCAAAGTGTTTTGATAAAAAATGTCAATCATGTTTTTATTAAAGGGTGCTTAAATGAAAAATAGAAATTTATAAACAGCTTTCTATAATTTCATTGCTTTAAGCACCCTTATATGAAGTTTTTTTTCACTTTTTCACTTTTTACTTTTTTCAATTTATTTTCTTTTAGCCAGGATCTAAGTTATTACCTGCCTGACAGTATACAATATGATCCTTCTGTTCCCAAACCACAGGATGTTATTTATCACGCTGTAGGTGAATGGCATGTAACGCATGACAAGTTGGTGAATTACATGCAGGTTTTAGCAAAGGCAGTTCCCTCACGGGTAAAGATTGAAACAATGGGCTTTACATATGAAGGACGTCCGCAGGTGCTTCTGATTTTTACCTCACCAAAAAATCATCAAAACCTTGAGCAGATACGCCAGCAACATGTACAACTTACAGATCCGCAAAGATCATCTTCTTTAAATATTGATGACATGCCTGTGGTACTGTATATTGGGCATTCCATACATGGTAATGAACCAAGCGGAAGTAATGCATCTTTATTAAGTGCCTATTACCTGGCTGCAGGACAAGGCAAACAAATAGATGATTTATTAGACCAGTCCGTCATACTTTTTGATCCTTCTTTAAACCCGGATGGCTTGCAAAGATTTTCAACCTGGGTTAATCAGCATAAAAGTAAAAACCTTGTAACCGATCCTAATTCAAGAGAGTTTAATGAAGTATGGCCGGGAGGAAGGTTTAACCATTATTGGTTCGATCTGAACAGGGATTGGCTGCCAGCCGTTCATCCTGAAAGTCAAAACAGGTTGACCTGGTTTCATAAATGGAAACCTAATGTTTTAACTGATCATCATGAACAGGGAAGCAATGCCACATTTTTCTTTCAACCCGGTGTTCCTTCCCGCGTAAATCCATTAACACCTGCCAAGAACCAGGAACTGACACAAAAGATGGCAAACTATCATGCTGCCTATCTTGACCGTATAGGTTCGTTGTATTTTACAAAAGAGAATTACGATGATTTTTATTATGGAAAAGGTTCTACTTATCCTGACATCAATGGTGCTGTGGGTATTTTATTTGAGCAAGGCTCCAGTCGTGGACATGCTCAACAAACATCTAATGGATTATTAACTTTTCCCTTTACTATAAGAAATCAATTTGTTACGACACTTTCTACCATGGAAGCTTCTAAACAATTAAGGAAAGAGTTGCTTTCTTTTCAGCGCGATTTTTATAAAGCCTCAATATCAGAAGCCGCATCGGCATCCGTAAAAGCTTATGTATTTGGTGATGAACATGATCAAACTAAAACGCAGGAATTTATAACTATGCTGCAACGTCACCAGATTGCTGTTTTTCAACTAGTAAATAATATTAAATCCGGAGGATTAGATTTTCAAAAGCAACATTCTTATATTGTTCCAACATCACAAGGTCAGCACAGGCTTATAAGAGCAATATTTGAAAAAACTTTTAACTACCAGGATAGTTTGTTTTATGATATTACTTCCTGGACAATGCCACTGGCTTATGGTTTGAAATATGCTGAATTAAATGCTTCACAATTCAATAATAATTTGTTAGGAGCCAAACATGTAACGGCAAACACAACGGCTAATTTTTCTGTTCCAGCAAAATCATCTTATGCTTATTTGATTGAATGGACCGAGCTATATGCACCTGCAGCATTGTATGAATTATTACATGAGGGTGTAACTGTTAGAGTAGCCAGTAATCCTTTTAGCATGCAGGTTGGTGGAGCTACAAAAAATTATAGTTATGGTACATTAATTATACCTGTACAAACACAAACTTTAGAAGCTGATAAGGTTTTTAGTGTGATTCAAAATATATCAAAAAAATATGCACTGCCGGTGCAGTCATTTTCATCAGGTACTGCAATGTCAGGTAGTGACCTGGGTAGCAGCAGGTTTCTTCCCATCACCAAACCTGCTATTGCCATGATAACGGGAACTGGTGTTAATGCTTTGGATGCAGGAGAGTTCTGGCACCTGATGGATCAGCGTATGAACATACCTGTTAGTCATTTGGAAACTGGAGTTTTTAACCGGGTAGATATTTCTAAATACAATACGCTGGTATTTACAAGTGGCAATTTTAATGAAATAAATAAAGAAAAACTGCGTACATGGGTACAGGGTGGAGGTAATTTAATATTGCTTGAGGAAGCAGTAAGTTGGGCAGTACAGGCGGGATTCAATAATGCTACTTTAAAGAAAGCAACACCTGCTTTTGATACATCTGCACATTTGCCCTATATTGACAGGGAACAAATTGTAGGTGCGCAAGCTGTGAGAGGTGCCATTTTCAAAGCTGATGTAGATCTGACTCACCCACTGGGTTATGGTTATATCACACCAACCGTAAGTTTATTCAAAAGCAATAAAGTATTTATGGAAAAAAGCAAAAATCCTTTTGCCACTCCATATTATTATAAAGCAAATCCACTTGAAAGTGGCTGGGTGAGCAGGCAAAATTTAAACTCTATAAAAAATTCAGCTGCGGTTGTTGTAAGCGGATTGGGTAGCGGTAAAATTATTTCTATAGCAGATAATCCAAATTTCAGGGGTTACTGGCTGGGTGGAACTAAATTAATGATGAATGCTATTTTCTTTGGAAAAATGATCAATACAAGTTCCGGAATAACTGAAGATTGATTTTTAGATTTTGGCATAAAAGTAGTATTAGATTGCTAAAATAATTAGTATAAAAAATAGTAGTTCCCGCAAAACGCTATCCGCAAATTCAAATATGAATGGTCAGGTTCCATTAAATGGTGACAATACTATAAAAAATCAAAATTAATGGACGACGGGAGGGTGCTCAACGTTCCTGTTTAAACACATTATCTCAAGAGGTAGGGGAGCTTTTAGATGAAGATCTGACCAAAGCGGAAGCATCAAAAAAAATTGATGAATTGCAACATAAAACGGAAGAGGGTTGAACAGTTAATGCATTGTTTGTTGATAACATTTTAATACTTGCATTCAAAAAAGTTTTATCTTGTTTGCTAAAATTTTGAGCACTATGATTAAAATGCAAGTTATCGGCAATCTT